>JBASAV010000621.1:0-2886 GCA_049650785.1 Lewinella sp.
GTTGAGGAGATACTAAAGCCAGGGTTGCTAATAGTGTTCGGTTGGTATAGCCTTCGCAAACGGGTAATTCAAGACTTTGCAATCCCGAATTAATAGTGTGAAGAAGGGCGGGTGAGTCGCCTTCCGATCGGAATCGCCGGGCGTAATGTCGGTATCGACGGACTGCCCGGCACGTGCCCCGCGTACAGTGAACAGAGCGGACCCTTATCCCGCTCTGCCGGGAAAAACTGTTGGGCAGAACAAACGGCAGTGGCCAACAGCAAGCCTGATAGTAGCAGCCGGAGCGGGCGCAGGTGGACATTCATTTGGCTAAATAAGTGCACTAGGGTTTTTGGACATATCAAGGTGTGGATCGGCGGGGCGGCGGAGCAATTTTGCGGGTATCCGCCCTCGTCCGCGGTTCCGCCTTAAGACGAACAGTGAACCTGATGCCAGGGAGCGGCTGACAGGGCGTACGGCCGGCCAAAATTATGGACACCCTAAATTCGAAACCAGCAATATTCACCGGTAAACTGATCGAAATCCCAGATTTCTTCGGAGCAGACTATTAAAGTATGCACGTCAAGTTTCTGTGCCGGGGAATCTGGAAAATGGGATCGCCCGAAAGGATTAAAGAAATAGAAGAGGTTGTATCATGCAACACTCCGTTCCGGATTATCCGCGGATCTTGCGATAGAAATTAGCGAGATTTGCTTTGCCGAAGGGTGACACCACAGGATTGGTAAATGTATGCAGATCGTTCCTTCCCGGTGCGCCCGTCGCCCGCCCCCCGGGGCAGTTCTCCGCGCTGCATTTGCGGGTAGCACGCCATCCGGATCCGGATCTCCCCCTTAATCTTAGACGATGCATAAGCTCCTTTTCCTACTTTTGCTCATCGGTGGTCCGGTCGCGACGCACGCCCAGAACCTGGTGCCGGACAAGCCCCGCATACTGGTGAGCACCGACATCGGCGGTACCGACCCCGACGATAATCAGTCGTTGGCGCATCTGTTGATGTACAGTGACCGCTTCAAGATTGAAGGGCTCGTCTCCTCGCCCTCCTACGGGGCGGGATCAACCGGAGAGATCGTGCGCATGATCGACCTTTACGAGCGCGACCTCCCTAGCTTACAAACACACGCGGAGGGTTTTGCGACTCCACGCCACCTCCGGTCGGTCACCAAACAGGGTCGACACGGTGCCGCGCCGTACACCGGTTATTCGACTGCTACTGAGGGGTCCGATTGGATTGTGAGCTGCGCCAGAAAGGCAACATCCGCGCCCCTGTGGATTCTGGTCTGGGGCGGACTTGACGATGTGGCACAGGCCCTGCACGACGCACCGGACATTGCCGACAACATCCGGATATACTGGATTGGGGGACCTAACAAGAAATGGAGCGTAAATAGTTACGCGTACGTAGTGGACCAGTTTCCGGACCTTTGGTTCATCGAGGTAAATTCCTCCTACTACGGTTTTTTTTCCGACAACGAAGAGCTGGACCGCATTTCTACCTCCTCGTACTACGAGAAGTACATAATGGGCGGTGGTCACCTCGGGGAGGATTTCCGGAATTACTACGGTGGCCAGATTAAGATGGGTGATACCCCTTCCTTACTCTACCTAATGGAGGGGGATCCCACCCAGCCGAGCCGCGAAAGCAGGGGCGGGAGCTACACGCCTATCGACCATAGTTCCCGGGTGGTGTACGAACGTACCACCAGCCGGGCGGATACGGTCCCCTTCTGCGCCGTTGTCGAATTTCACTTCTCCGGTCCAACCCTCGGGGCGCCCCCGGACTCCGTATGTTTCGAGATGGAGGTAGGATACGGTAACACCGTACAAACCTGGCCTGGCTACTACCTGGGTAACGGTCAGTATGCCCTGCGCTATGCTCCGAAAAAGGCGGAAGTGCTTTCCTACCGTTTCACCTCCTCGATCCCTGCCCTCGAATCCCGAACGGGCGAGCTGGTGGTAAGTAATAGCTGGCCGGGGGATCCGCGCGCCACCGATTATCCGCTCGGCGACCATTGGTATTCGGACCGGTCGGATCCGGAGCTGTACGATGGCGCGATACAGGGCGGACACACGGTCGGCAAATGGCGGGAAGCCGTGCTGATGGACTGGGCCGAGCGGTGGCGGTGGCTCGGGGCCGGCGGCCGCTAGGCCGGAGTAACCGACCGGCGGTCACCGTTTCTGTAGGCACGCGGCGTGCAAAGATTTATCTTGCGAAAGGCGGCGTTGAACCGACTCAGCGAGTTGAACCCGCTGGCAAAGGCAATTTCCGTAATCGGATGTCCCGTAGTGACCAGCTGCCTGCTGGCGTATGCGATCCGCTCCGTAGTAATGTACTCGCTGAGCGAAAGCAAAAATGCTTTTTTAAACACCGTGTTTGCGTAGTCGGGGTGCAAGCCGATTGCCCTACCCACGTCGGCGCTCCGGATCGGATCCCGAAAATTTTGACCGATGAAGACCGCCATGCGTTCCACCTGATTAATCTCCGGGGATGCCAGAGGAAGCAAGGGTTCGGAGGGCCCGAATTGTGGATCCTGATGTAGTGCCATACGTGCTATACGTGCCTGCATTTCCTGTAGCATCACGCCGCTGCCCGCCGGGGTACGAACATCTTCCATCCAGCTATTCAATAGATACTCATCGGAGGCAGCGGCGTCCAGGCGCTGTTCGAGCAAGACCTCTCCGCCGAGGATCCGGTTCACAAACGAGGCAGGCAGGCTCCATTCCAGAAAAACGGAAAAGGGAATGGTACACACGAAGTAGGGCTCGTGGCATTCGAATCCTACGATCTGGTGCGCGATGAGTCCCCAGAAAACGGCCAGTTGTCGGGGTGGGAGGGTGATTTTCCGGTCCTGCAGTAAATAGGTCACCGAACCCCGGGGAACGTAATTG
>JBASAV010000622.1:0-4864 GCA_049650785.1 Lewinella sp.
TCTCTTCATCGCCTCCACCCTGGACTGGGAGGAGAAAGGACTACAGCTCCGGCAGACCACGGAATTTCCCTACAAAAGCGGCACGGAACTGGAAATGAATATGGATGCGCCGGGTCAGTTTGCGCTACACCTGCGTCACCCGGGATGGGTGAGTGAAGGAGAGCTTACCGTTTCCGTAAATGGAGAAGAGCAGACCGTGACCACCGACGAGGCCGGCTTTGTCTCGATCGATCGGGAGTGGAAAACGGGTGATCGGGTCAGCCTGAATCTACCCATGCACACCGAAGTAGAGTATATGCCCGACAACTCCCCCTGGGCTTCCTTCGTACACGGTCCCATCGTACTGGCCGCGGCTACCGGATCGGAAGACCTGGAGGGCCTCTTCGCGGATGACAGCCGGATGGGCCACGTGGCCGCCGGGGAATTTTTACCGCTGGACGAAGCACCGATGGTGGTCCAGGACGGGGGTGAACTGAGCGGTCAGGTGAACTCGCTTCCCGGCGATTCGCTACGCTTTTCCCTTGCCAACGCCGTATCACCGGAAGGCTCCGAAGAGCTCGTCCTGCAGCCCTTCTTCGAGGTACACGACAGTCGGTACATGCTGTACTGGCGGGTCACCGATCCGGGAGAACTCGAGCAGATCCAGGCGGAAATGCGCGCCGAGGAAGCCGAACAGCTTGCCCTGGAAGAATCCACCGTGGATCACATAGCGGCGGGCGAACAGCAGCCCGAAACCGAGCACCGCTTTGCCGGTGAACGAACCGACAACGGGAGCACCGACGAAGGGAAGAGCTGGCGTACCGCCCGGGGATGGTTCAGCTACGATCTGAACAATACCGCTAAACAGGGCAAAACGCTGCGCATCATCCACGAAGCGGCCGGGCCTCCCCGCAATTTTGACGTACTGATCAACGACGAGGTAGTAGAATCCGTAAGCCTCCCGGGCTCGCGCGAAGGCGGTGAGCAAACGATAGACATCAATATTCCGGAGGCCGTGCTCAACAGCGCCGCCGGCGAAGCCTTCACGCTGAAGTTTGCGGCGGCGGCGGATTCCTTCACCGGACAGATCTACTCGATTCGCCTGCTTCGGGACGAGGAATAAAGCCTACCGTACAACGGCTGACTCGACTACAGATTCAGAATCGTCCGGCTTCGTTCCTGCTTGTCGTATTGCTCCGCGTCGAAGCGAAAGAGGAAGGCGCCCTTGCGTGAGGTGGATTTATCCTTCTCATTCAGTTTCTGCAGGAAGTTGAAGGAGCGGATTTTGCTGCTGAAGTTCCGTTTATCCAGCGTGACGTTCCAGATAGCCTCGTAGAGGGTCTGTAGCTGGCGCATGGTGAACTTCTCCGGCAGCAATTCAAAGCCGACGGGCTCGGTCTCTGCCTTGGTTCGCAGGCGCTTGAGGGCGGCGCGGACCATCTCCCCGTGGTCGAAGATGAGGGGAGGGAAATCGTCGATATTGAACCACTGCGCCGAAAATTGCTGGCTCAACTTCTGGGAGTGCTTATTGATATCGATCAGGGCGTAGTAGGCCGTCGACACGATGCGGTCTTCGGGGTCCCGGTCGATCTTACTGAAGGTGGCCACCTGCTCCATATAGATATCGCTCAGGCCGGTGTAGCGGCTGAGTATCCGCGTTGCCGCGTCCTCCAGCACCTCGTCGGTTTGAAGAAAACCGCCCACCAGGGACCACTTTCCCCGTTCCGGCTCAAACGCGCGCTTGATCAGCAGGATCTTCAGAAACTCTCCGTCGAAGCCGAATACGATACAATCCACGGCGAGGAGCAGTCGCTCGCGGCTGAAGTCCTCGTGGGTTTCCATGAATACGTTTGCCAGTTTTCTTGATCGAACCGCAAATTACGAAAACTGGAGCCGGCAGCTGCTGATGGGGCAATTCGCCCTACCCTATTTTGTGGGATGACCGTATCCGTCGCCCTCGTTCAGGACAGCCCCGTCTTCTTTGATAAGGAAGCCACCCTGCAAAAGCTCGCCGCCCTCGCCACCGAGCAGGCCCGGGCCGGCCATAAGCTGATTGTCTTTCCGGAGTCCTTCGTGCCCGGCTACCCGCGGGGCTTCGACTTCGGCGCCCGGGTGGGCAGCCGTACCGACGCCGGACGGGAACTCTACGCCGCCTACCACCGCGCGAGCGTGGACCTGGAAGGCCCCGACCGGCAACGGCTGGAAAATCTGGCGCGGGAACTGGACGTATACCTCCTCATCGGGGTCACCGAGCGCTGCGGCCACCACGGTAGCCTGTACTGCTCCATGCTCTACCTCTCCCCCACCCACCGGCTGCTGGGCGTGCACCGCAAGATCAAGCCCACCGGTACCGAACGCCTGATCTGGAGCGAGGCCGGCGGCGAATCGCTGCTCACCTTCGACACCGCCATCGGTAAGCTCGGCGGCCTCATCTGCTGGGAAAATTACATGCCCCTGGCCCGCGCGGCGCTGTACCGGCAGGGCGTGGACCTCTGGATCGCCCCCACCGCCGATGCCCGCGACGGGTGGACGGCCACCATGCGCCACATCGCCCTGGAGGGCCGCTGCTTCGTGCTCGGCTGTAACCAGTACGCCACGCGTGCCATGCTGCCCCCCGCTTATCGGAAGCTGGTGCCGGAGGAAGGGGATGCCCTCAGTCGTGGCGGCAGCGTGATCGTATCGCCTATGGGGGAGGTCCTGGCGGGCCCGCTGTACGATGCGGCGGGGGTGGTCACCGCCGAGTTCGACCTGGACGCTATCGTGCGCAGCAAACTGGACTTCGACGTAGCCGGTCATTATGCCCGACCGGATATCTTTGAGCTGACGGTGCGGGAACAACCGAACCAACGGAAGGAATAGGGCGGCGGAGCGCAGGAGGAAGGTAATTTCCGGACTTATCGAACGATAAATTCCTTGATCCACAGGGGTTCCATACTCCCGTTCTCGTAAACTGCAATCCGGATCTTGGGGATGGGTTCCGAATCCACGGGCTGCTCGACGGGCGGCGGCGGAATGATGGTATCCTGCCCGATAAGGCACGGATAGGGGGGCAGCTCCGGCAGGGTATCCATCTCCGATAAAGGGTGGTCCTGTTCGGGGTAGCAGGGCTGTAGGGGTGAAGGGGCGGGCGGCGGGGGTGGCGGCGGCGGGGTAGTCGACCGGTGGCCCTGGAATTTCAGTTCGAAGTCCACCTTGCCCGTTCGGTTGGTAGTGAAGGTACGGGCGGTGTTGGCCCCGAGAGAGGAAAAGTTCCAGCCCTGTGCCGGGTTAAAGGCAGTGAAATACCAGCCGGGCCCGCTGATTTCCACGCGCAAGCTTTGGTAGGCAACTGGCAGTTCGGCCGCCAGAGAATAAGGGGTGTCTTTAGTATAGACGGTATCGCCGGCCAAGAGCAAATTTTTGCCGTAAATCCCAAAATCGGGGTATCTGATGTTGTTGGTGAACGTGAACTCCGTATGTTCCAGAAAATGCTCCACGTATGGCGCGAAGTCCGGGATGCTCACCGTTACGCCCATCGCCTCGTAGCGGGCAATCAGGTTCGCCCGGATGGCTTCCGGGTCTAGCGCAACGGCATTGTTAACCAAAGTGGAGCCGACGCTTTGGCTGTTGACCACGCCGTCCTGCCGCAGGTCCGTACTCATGTTGCCCAGCAACTCGGAAAGATCGGCCACCTCCTGGTAGCCCTGAAGGATAAGGGAAACGGCCAGCAAAATAGCATTGCCCTCACCCGCTTGGGTAATGTCGAGCAGTTCGGAAGCCGTCATGTCTGCGGGGTCTATCTCGAAAACGGCCAGGATCTCCCGCTGCGCCTGGGCCTTCGCAGCGGCAAACGCAACGCCTTCTGCGAGGAGGTACTCGATACGTCCCTTCTCCAGACTGGAAAGGAGGTTCACATTGAGGCTGTTCCTTTCGCTCAGGTCGGAGAGCGCGAAAAGCGTCAGCTGGCCGGAAGAATTCGCGTCGGTTACTTCGTTGTAATAAAATCCGTTGGCCTGCACCTGTACGTACTGCGATTCCAGGCTGACGTTGCGGACGGCGTACGCCCCCTGGTTATCCAGCAACTGGGTAGTGTAAGTCTTTCCGGTGGGTATCAAGTTGGAGTCAAGCTCCGCAAGCGTCATTGCCGTCCCGTTGAGGAAGGGGCCCTTTTGTACATAGCCACCTACTCTATCGTACGTAATCTCCGGTTCGGGGTCCGGTTCAGGTTCGGGTTCCGGGTCCGGTGCCGGCGGTTCCGCCGGCACGGCGGGTGCCACCGGTGCGGGCTCTATGGTTTCCTTCTCACACGAATGAATGAGAAGCAGCAAAATAGCCGAGAATAGATACTTAAGCATAGGGGCATTTCAAAATTCGGCGGTTGGCTAACGGATCAGTTTATATCCTCTAACTTATCCTAGTCCCCTTTCAACGGGATGGTCATACACCTATTGCACCATAACATCTAGCCTCAGCCCAACTCTATATCCGCCCTTAGTAGGCCGGAGCATTGTTCCCCCTTACCAAATAGGCAAAGCTTTTTGAACCGCCCCCCCCATCCAAACCGGGGATAGTAGAAACCTTGTCGAGATCAGCTGATTATTCGGGACTGCAAACACACCAAAGCGGAGACCAAGGCCCTGCTGCGGCAGGTCTGCGACTGTTAAAGCAGGAACGGACAACCTTTCGTGGACCGTTTCTCCTTGGCAGTGACTGGTTTCGTATAATGCCCGTCACCTTAACACCGTAGTCGTGAATCGTCTGTTCCCCCTTCTACTAATACTGCTGCCGCTAACGGTCACCAGTCAGCAATTCCCCCGGGCCGAGGCCGGTGCATATACCGCCCGGCTTGAGGCCGTGCATATACTCTCCGAAAAGGGTCGCCGGTCCATTGATTCGCTTGTTGAGC
>JBASAV010000623.1:0-8436 GCA_049650785.1 Lewinella sp.
TTCTCTCCTTCCATACGCGCGTATTACGGCGTGCCCGCTGAGGAGGAAATCCGGCGCATCGCCCTGGTGTTTCGCGACGCGGCCGGCAACCGGGAAGGCAAGGCCACCGGTAATTCCGACATCTTCATCAATATCAGCAGCGGCTCGGAGCTGGCGATTAATCTGGCAGGTACCCCGGGAACCCCAACCTACGCCCTTGGAAAGCCGCTACCCGTGACCGTAGGCGCCACGTCGGAGGCCACCATCACCCTCTACGATAACGACAGCCTGCTGACCACTACCACGGCTACGGAACTTGCGTACGATGTACGGCTGGTTACACCAGGCATGCATACCATCAAGGCGGTGGTTAGCAACGACAACGAGGAAGTACGTGATTCCTTCCAGATCGCCGGTGAACTGGTAGTAGACCTTACCGCTCCCGCCAGCGCGGTCATCCAGGCCGACGCCGGAGACGCGTACACGATCGAAGCCACCTCCTACGTCAGCGCCGATCTCCAGATATCCGACGGTACCAATGTGGTCGCTACCACCACTGGAGCCACCATTGCGGAGGCCGTGACCCTGCCGGAAGGGGATGTGACCACCTACACCGTAACGGCTAATTACCTGGGCGAATCCGCCTACACCACGGTCACCTTCATCACGGGAGCACCGGAAGTGGGTGAAGTGCCCGGTGATGCTCGTCCTGGGGCAACCCGCACGTCCGACGGGGGCATGCTTCTACACCTGCGCGCGCCGCAAAAATCCGATGTGTTTGTCGTCGGAAACTTCAACAATTGGTCACCGACGGCCGCGTCCCGCATGCGACGCTCCGCTAACGACACTTCCTTCTGGTTAAAGATCGAGGCGGATGACCTGCCAGCTGAAGACTTGATCTACCAGTACGCTATTGACGATGACGGCCGCTTTGCGGATCCCTACAGTACCCTGGTATTGGATCCGGACGATGATCCCTTCATCACGGAGGCTACCTTCGCGGGTATCCCTCCTTACCCCACCGAAAATGCTAACGGTATCCTCACCTGGGTGCGCCTGGATGCCCCGGAATACGAATGGACCGTAACCGACTTCGAGGCGCCCGATCCGGAGCGCATGGTGGTGTACGAGTTACTGATTCGCGACTTTGTTGCCGCCCATGACTATCGGACGCTGATCGATACGATCGACTACCTCGCCCGGCTTGGTGTCAACGCCATCGAGTTGCTGCCCGTCTCCGAATTTGAGGGAAACATCAGCTGGGGCTACAACGTGAGTTTCCACATGGCCCTGGATAAGTACTACGGCGCACCGGAGGGACTGAAGATGTTCGTCGACGCCGCCCACGAACGGGGAATGGCCGTCATCCTGGACGTCGTTTACAATCACGCCTTCGGGGAAAGCCCGCTAGTCGGCATGTGGCCCGGAGAACAGTCTTTCTATCCCGGACCGGACAACCCCTACGCCAACGTGGAGGCCCGCCACCCCTTTAACGTAGGCACCGACCTGAACCACGAAAGTGCCCTGACCCAAGAATACGTCAAGACCACGCTGGCCTACTGGCTGGAGGAGTTTCACGTAGACGGATTCCGCTTTGACCTGAGCAAAGGGTTTACCCAGAACTTCAGCAATGACGTTGGCGCCTGGAACGCCTACGATGCCTCCCGCGTCGCGATCATCAAGGACTACGCCGACCAGGTCTGGTCCGTCGCTCCGGAAGCCTACGTCATCATGGAGCACCTGGGCGAAAGCCGCGAGGAGAATGAACTGGCGCAGTACGGGCGGGGCATGTACTTCTGGTCCGGCTTCCACCCCCACGATGCCTATTTGGAGGGTGCCATGGGATACAACGAAGGCAACCAGTCTGACATCTCCTCCGCGCTGGCCGAAAACCGGGGCTTCGATCAGCGCAGCCTAGTGGCCTATATGGAGAGCCACGACGAGGAACGTTTGGTGTACAAAAACCTACAGTTCGGCAACAGCAGCGGCAGCTACGACGTCACCGAACTGGCTACGGCACTCGACCGCGCGGAGCTGGCTTCGGCCTTTTTCTACACGCTGCCCGGCCCGAAAATGCTGTGGCAATTTGGTGAGCTGGGCTACGACTACCCCATCAACTACTGCGTTGACGGTACCGTCAACGAAGGCTGCCGTACCGGTCCGAAGCCCATTGTCTGGGAGTACCGCAACAATGCGGATCGCCAGGACCTGTACCACACCATTGCGGATCTGCTCTACGTACGTAACAATTACGACTACTTCCACGGAGAGGTGACGGCCTCCGGCCTTGCCGGGGAAATGAAATATGTCCACCTAGACAGTGATGACGGCCAGGCGGCGCTATTGGGCAACTTTGGCGTGACCAGCGCTACGCTCGCAAATCCTTTCCCCACGGCCGGCACCTGGTATGAGTACTTCAGCGGGGAGGCGGTGGACGTGACCGATGCCGCTGCCGCCATGGAGCTCGCTCCGGGTGAGTACCGCCTCTATTTGTCGGAGGATATTGATCGGGATGGCGGTCGGCTGAGTACATCAACCAACGACGCGGCGGTGCGGCGGCTGGCCTTTACGCTGAGCCCTAATCCTACCGCTGACTTCCTGCGCACTACCTTCCGGTTAGAGCGTTCAGCTAAGGTGGAAGTCTCCGTACTTGACCTTACGGGACGCCCCGTTCGGCAATTATACCGAGGTGTTCTACCGGCGGGGCCGCAAAGCCTCGAAAATCAGGTCGGTGAGTTGCCGGCCGGAACCTATTTCATTCAAATCCGGACGGACGGAGAATCGGCCATACGACCGCTTATTCTCCACTAATTTCCCGTCCACCCTGTTTTAATTACCCCAATTACCGCTCATGCCCGATCGCTCGCATTACGTAGTCACTCTTAAATCTAAAGTTCGGTTCGTGGCTTATACCGTCGACGGGGAACCCGAGATCCCCGGCATGTTGCGCCTGCATCCTGTTTACATCAACCGGGATATCCTCATTGAGCCCACCGCGATTGAAGCCATGACCACCTGTACGGAGGAGGAAGCCCGCATGTCCGGTAAAGCCCTGAATGGCAAGAGTACGTTTCACCGCTACTTCGGGGAGACGCTTATCCGGATGAAGTTCTGAGATTTGGTTCTCCGGTCTCTGTTGTCGGCGGTGGTCGGCCTGAACGCGCTAGTGTGTTAAGGGAGACCGATTGTTTGGTGTAGGTACAACCTATTGACCGACTCGTTACGTATAGTGGAGGATGAACAGCCCAAGTATGCTATTGACCTCCTCTCCCCCGTTTTCCGGCAAGTTGCTGCTGTGGTTGTTGTCCCTGCTACTGACCGGCCCGGTGATGGCCGGCCCGGCTCCTTTTAACAATCCATGGGAGGAATTATCCGAGGTGATCACCGATGAAGGTTCCTTATCCATCGACGTCACCGAGGCCTACCTGCGTGGTTTGCGACCGACCAGCGAAATACTCATTGTGCTGAAGCAGCGGGTGGAGATACACGCCAGCCTGGAGCTCTCCGGGCTAATCAATTTTAGCACGCTGGAGGGACCGGGCCAGTTCGAGTTGATGAATAACGGGGTGGACCTCACTATACACGGATCGGTAAACGCCCCCTTCAAGGAGCTGTTCCTCGGGGAAGGGCACGTCCACCTCACGCAGAAGTACGCTAAGGTGGACTGGTTCGGTGCGAAGGCCGATGCGGTATTTGACGAAGCGGACCTGGAACTAAGGAGCTATACAACGAAGAGTTACCACGGCTTTCGCAAGGCGCTGGCAGCGGTGAAGACCAAGGGGCGTATCGAATTCGGATACGGCGGTTACGCCATGGTGGATGCCAGCGAAGAGATCCGCACTCGCTTCGGTCGCGAGCGCGGAACCATGCGGGCAAGCAGAGGGGCACTGACACTCTACCTCTGGTACGAAAACGGCGATAAGATCCTCTACGACAGCGTGGAGGTATTCGGGCAGGGAATGGGCAAGACCTATCTGCTTAGCGAACGCTTTAACGAAGAGGGGGAGCAACAGGGGGGCATAGAATACAGTCCGACCCGGGGCCAGGGCTGGAACGATAGCGACAAGAATATACAGGAGCAGGCTACCTACGAAACCACGGTACGTCCGGGACAGAATTACCTCGTGCTCAAGGACAGCTGGATGAGCCGTCCCTTCACGCCGGGGCAGAGCGTCTTCGTCCGGAACGGAGGCAATGGTTTCGACCAGGACAACGGGCAGCCGAACGTGGTTAAGGAGGTACGGGATAGCCTCATCATTTTTCAGTATCCCCTCCAGCGGGACCTGAGCCTGGCCAACGCCAGTTCCATCGGCGGACTGAGTGCCTTCAGCATGCCTCCCGAGCAGGGGATCGCGCAGGTGGAGTTCCTGCGGGACCCGGGTTACAACTCCCGGAAGCCGCCCGGGGGCCGGGACAACATGTTCTCCTACGGCAACAACCTGTTCCAGCTGGTATCGGACGACGGGGATAACAAGTACACCATCCGCAACGTAGCGGGTAAGTCCAACGATCCGCCGGGCACCGAATACGCGGCCAACGCCCTCCGGGTGATGAAGAGCCGCACGATATTCACCACGTCCACCACCCTGCGGGGCGCCTGGGTGCGGGACATGACCATCCGCGCCAACTACAACGGATTCACGATTTCCAACTTCATCGATTGCGGGGCGGAACGGGTGCACATGATCTACAAGGCCAACGAGGAGGGGGGACTCACCCTCAACGGGGATGGGGGCCTGAACTTCAGCATGAAAGATTGCGTGGTCGAGGCCGCGCCCGGGCAGTGGGTAGGCTCACAGATCGCCCGCTCGATGACCAACTTCGTGAGCGAAGGAACCAGATGGATCAACATTAAGCACGCCATCATCGAATTTTCGGAGGGCACCAAGTTCATCAACGACAAATTCCTGTTCGACTATAACAACACGGAAAAGATTGCCCCGACGGGCGATAAGAATCCTAAAGGCTGCATCTCGGTGGGACTGACCACCGGCAACACCCTATTTCGCGATTGCGAATTCGTTCAAATGGGCGGTGACGCGGTCGTCTCTAATTTCGACATCAACCAGTGGTCCGCCACCGCCGGCGGGCGCATCACCTTCGAGGACTGCTACATGAATGCGCTGGACGTAGATGCGCTGGTGAGTGTAAAGAGTCCGGGCTTATTCATCAATGGCTTACGGGCCACCGGGGTGGTTTCTTCCCTGTTTGGCGGTACGGGTTCCGGTCCTTTGGATTCCGATTCGGTCAGCGTGACCGGCGTTGGCCAGGACGGAGAAACCGCCTGGACGGTGGGCGGTGTCTCCAAGATCACCGACTTCGAATTCATCGGCAGTTTCGACCAGGTCTTCAACCTCCCCCCCGAATCGCTGATCATGCGGAATAGCGTAGCTATCTGGCAGGGCTTCCGCCACGACGAGATGGACAACAGCCGGGTGGTGGATGGGCTGCTAGTATCTGGCGCCGGCACCAAAGGCCGCAATAACTTCCGCTCCGACGTAGAGATGGAAATCCACGGTATGCCGCTGGTGACGAACGTTCCGGGCATCAAGTTCGACGCGACGATGAATACGCTGGACCGTTTCGAGTTTACCCTGATCCGGCCAAAACTCTACTTCAAGGTCAATAACAAGGAGTACCGTGATGATGGGGTTGGGGAGAGCCGGACGGTGACGTTTGATGGTAGCAGCAACTGATGCTTGCTACCTGACCGATCTAACCCGAATCCTTAAGAGGAAGGGGCGTGCGGCCTGACGGGTCATACCGGTGTTACAGTGTACCATAAAGAGTTTACCGCTGTTCGCTATCGTCATCTTTCGCCCAATCGATCAATTTACCGGCCTCAACCAGGAAGATAGATTGGTCGTGCGATGTATAGAATAACTCCGGACGAGTCGGTAGGTCGCGGTGGAGAGCCCCGGCATTGCCGGTTTAGCTAGGTATTATACGTAGGCAAGTGCCTAAAAATCAAGGTCATCGACCAGGAAGCCCCGAGCGCTGAGTTCGATAAAATTCTTTTCGGAGGTAGTGGCGTGGTTTAGTTGTAGGTAGTCTCCAGCCCGGAGAATAAAGATCGGATTGTCCCTGCTTCCGATCCTTGCAGTGAGGGAACCTGCCGGACCATCGAAGTTCAGCGTATTTACGTAGCCGTCCGATTCGGTGCGGACATTAATGAATGCTTTGACAAGAAAATTATCGGTGCCCAGGCCATTGGCGTGATATTCCAAATAGGTAATCAGGAAATACTTCCCGGCCGGTACATTCGTAAAATCGCTGCCGGTATCCCAGGGGCTGAATTCTACGGTTTCGGATTCGCCCCTGCCGACTCCTGACGTTTCACCGTAATAGGCGACGGGGTTACTCGGTCCTGCATCGTCAATGGTCAGCGACTTCCATTCGTTGCCATCATAGCCCTCGAAATCGCCTTCTTCGGCGTTGTAGCGCAAGGTGCCAGCCGAAGGCGCAATGGCGTCGTCGGCGAGTTTGATCTTGCCGTTGACGTCGAGCGCCTGTTCGGGGTCAGCGGTGTTCACGCCGACCTGGGCGACGGACTGGTGGGAGAAGAACAACAGTAGTGTTAGGAGGGAAACAATAAAGCGCATGCGGGTGGTTGTTTGTCAGTGGTTCATACCCCCAGCTTCGTGATGGTTACGGGGCGGGTCGATTTTCTTCGCCATCAGCTTTTTAAGCAGGGCAGCGTCGCGCTTCAACTGAGCGATATTGGCGGGATGGAACTTCGTGGCGCGGCTTTGACGAGACAAGGCTATCGTCTGGTCCAGGATGAGCTACTTCTCTTTGGGATACACATTTACGAGCTGGGATAGCTCCAGCTTTGCTGTTTCGGTCTTTCCGGGATAACTTAATGGGTAGCATGATGTGATACCTTTCATAATCAGGTACGTCAGCCGTCCTAAAGCAACTCCGTTTTCTACCTGTACGGGTCATTTAGAGTCTATACTTATGTTTCAAAATGATCTGCGCATCCTCGTTATCCTGATTGCGTGGGTAATGGTATGTAGTTCAGTTTACTTATCCGGACAGAAGAATCTACCGGCCGCCCTAGACACTGACGCTCACAGCTCACTGGACTCCCTTTTTGGAACCGCTCAAATCATCTACCTAGGCGAGCAATCCCACCGCGACGGCGCTACTTTCGACGCCAAACGCTCCCTGGTGGAATACCTACACGAAAGGCACGGCTTTACGGTGCTTGCTTTCGAGGGGGATGCCTTTGCGCTGGATCACTGGAATACTGCCCTGCAAACGGACCGGGCTGAAAAGGCGGGCTTGCACGCCGCCCTCATGCCCTTCTGGTCATGGAACACCGCCGTCGATAGTCTGGCCGGCTACCTGATCGAACAGGAAGGGCATTTACAGGTGGCCGGCTTCGACAATCAGCTCACCACCCAGCTAAGCCTGGATAGCTTCACCGTTACCCTGCGTCAGTTATTACCGATGACGACCTCCGTCGATTTCGTACTGCTGGATGAGCTGGTAAGCCGTCTGCTCCGTATGGACTCGTTTACCGAAGGGGACGCCGCCGATGCTGCCGGTATTCGAACATCAGCCGTAGTAGAACTCGAAAATCGCCCCCTAACACCGGATCGCCGCATTTTCTGGGCTATGCTACTGGAGTCGCTGGTCCAGGAGATTTCTTACTCCGCCGCAGCGGCTGCCGGTCGGCCGGAGGCCGTGCAAAACGCCCGTGACCGACAGATGGCCAAGAACTTAGTCTACCTGACCCGACAGTACCCCGGACAGAAGATTATCTGTTGGGGGGCTAGCTATCATTTTGCCAAGGACCTTAGTTCGTTACAGCTACGCGATACGACTACCCAGCGGTATCTACGGAATATGAATGACCTAATGGGTCACGATTCCCTGGCTCTGAACGATCTACTCGAACTGAAGGAAGCGGTACCCATGGCCCAGGTGTTTGCCGAACTCAGCACGCTTCCCACTTTATCCCTTGCCTTTGCCGCCGGAACGGGCTACACCGATCAGGGACACTTTGGCGAAGACACCCTTCACTTTCCTGTTCCCTCCGCCCCGCCCGGTAGCTGGGAGGAGCAATTCATTAATCAGGGGGATGGAGAGTCCATTCACGTCTTTTCCGAAACTGACACGGTAGCCCGACATCTGGCGGTCTTCGGCTATTTGCCTATCCGGGCGAACTGGTCCGCTTCCTTCGATGCCGTCTACTTCACGCCGACCATGTATCCGGCCGTTTACCTGCCGGCAAGTGAAACGGAGCCGGTCGACACCTTCAACAGTTTACCAATTGATACGCTGAGTGGGAGAGTCATCGACGCCCGGACAAAGCAGCCGGTGGCTTACGCTTATGTCTATTCATCGCCCGACGAAGATCCACTCCTGACCAACCTCAGTGGCTTTTTCCGGGGACCAGGTACGGGCGATTCCATTTCCATTACGGCAATCGGCTACGCTACCCTACGA
>JBASAV010000624.1:0-4039 GCA_049650785.1 Lewinella sp.
CTGCTGAGCTTGTGCATTAGGGTGGCGGTGCGGTTTCGATTGGGCACGGCCTGGATAGTGGTGGCGTTCATAGGTTTCATTTGGGCCGTAACGCGGCTCTTGGGTAGTTAAGCGAATATTCGCTGGAAAGAACGCTAGGGAGTATGCAAGCGTTGCCTGCCCCCTAAAATTTCTTCCAATTCAAACCGTTAAGTGTCTTCAGGCATTCCCTTCGGGCGTATGGGTTGTCCCTGATGCCGATAATCGAATAGTATTATGAGTGATTTTACCGGGCTTGAACGTCATGCCCCCCGCCGATGGAACACGGAACCCTTCGGCGAAAACAGCTGGACCATGTTTAAGGTCATCAGCGAATTCGTGGAAGGTTTTGAGGTTATGAATCGTATTGGCCCCTGCGTCAGTATTTTTGGTTCCGCCCGCACTAAGCCAGACCACAAGTATTACAAACTCGCCTCCGAGATCGGCCGGCTACTCGTGCGCGAGGGCTACGGTATCATCACCGGTGGCGGTCCCGGAATTATGGAGGCCGGTAACAAGGGGGCACACGACAGTAAAGGCGCCAGTATCGGTCTGAATATCGACCTGCCTTTCGAGCAGAGTAGTAATGCCTACGTCGATCACGATAAGGACATCGATTTCCGGTACTTCTTCGTCCGCAAGGTCATGTTTGTCAAGTATGCACAGGCCTTTGTCTGCTGCCCGGGCGGCTTCGGGACGATGGACGAGCTCTTTGAGGTCCTGACGCTCATTCAGACCAAAAAGATCTCCCCCGTACCGGTCATCTTGGTCGGTACGGAGTACTGGTCCGGCCTGCGGGACTGGATCTTTAATACCATGTCAGAACGGGAAAAGACCATCAGCCCGGAGGATATGGACCTGATCCCGATCGTGGACACTCCGGAGGACGTACTGGCCATCATCCAGGAATTCTACGACGAAAAAGGCGGCCGCCTGGAACCGAACTACAAACTCTAATCCGCGGTAACGGCGGGCTCCTCCGGTTCCAGCTCAAATATATTCCTGTTCTCGAGCAGCCGGGTCGCGTGCTTCACCGCCCGTCGGTGGAGTAAGATGTCCCTGGCAATTTGGGAACGGTCGTGGGGGTTCAGTATGTGGAGGCGGGCATCGCGCAGCAAGGCGGAAATCTCACGCTGGATGAACAGCCGGTAACTGAGCCCGTCGGCCGCCATCTCCATCAGGTGATACAGCATTTGAAAGAGCCGGCGTACCACCAGTGGGTCCTGTTTGGCGTAGCAGCGCATTTCCGACATCAGCGTCTGCAAGACTTCCTGATAGCTGTGTCGGGAGAACCAGATTTCTCCCCCCTCCTCGCGCCGGTAGTAGTTGTACAGCGGCACCTGCATCATTTTACCGAGCACCTCCGTTTGGCGGTCGATAACCATCAGGGCGGTGCCGGGATCGTTGATGCCCGGCGACAGCGCTTTGAGCGCGATCTCCGTGAGTTGCTTTAGATTGGGCAGGTACCAATCGTCGAACTGGCTTCGGATGGGCTCCACCGCCGATAAGACCGCTTCTACGTCTTCGTCTTCGAGCACTTGTTCGGACTGCAGGAGCGGCAAACCCTCGGGTACGTATTGCCCTTTACTGACACCGATGTAGAAGCGCGTAGCATTTTCCTGCGCCAGCTTGGCCAGCGTATCGTGGTCGACGGAGCCGACGTAGCCGCTGATGGGCGAAGGCACGACAAACCATTCGGATACGCCCTCCGGCACCCCCTGTTCCGAATAGCCTTTCTCCCCCATTAACGTCTGCGCCTCTAAGCTCCGCATGGCATCCCCGGAGGTGGCACTGATGATGCTATCTACCTGAATCCTTTTTGTAATAGCGGTTACGAAGTACACGAACAGACACAGGCAAACGATCCCGAAGAATACGCAGATGAGTATCGAAAAATTCGGGATCTTGTAATCGTCGCTGCTTCGGATGGACAGCAGGACCGCGATGTTCAGCACGATGGTCGCCAGGTTCAGCCCCATGACGAATTGCAAGGAGCGGTCGCCGGTCAACTTCGGTAGCAGCCGAGGACTATAGCTACTGGCTACCTGGTTGAGCAGAATCATGATCTGCGAAAAGGTGAACACGGTCAGTGTGATCAGTCCACCGATGAACATACCCAGAATGGTCCGGGCGGTATCCTGGCTGGTGATCGCCAGCGCCGGAAAGGTCTCGGAGGTCCAATCACTAATGGCCGTGTTGTTCTCCAGCCAAAAGAAAATGTAGCCAAATACTACCGAGGTGAAGATCATCGGTACCGGCAGGAATGCTACGCTGCGTACGGCTTCCTTGCCGTAATTCTCCAGGGTGCGATACAGCTTTTTGAAACCGGGGTATTTCACGGACCTTACGTTTAGTTTCCCCGTAGCGAACGGAGTATTTGCGCCACGGCGGGGCAGACCAGGGTATTCCTCAGGGTCAACGGAAGTATGGGCAACATGTTTTTTCGGTCGGTGTGTGGATAGTCCCGGCAGGCCTTGGGTCGGGCCTCGTATACGCTGCAGTAATTATCGTCTCCCAGAAAGGGGCAGGGCGCCTGATTGAGGACGTAATCGCCTTCGGTGTCCATGTGCAGGTAGCTCTCTACCAATTCGGCAGGACGGATGCCTAGGTGACGGGCTAGTCGGTCGATATCGATGTCGCGAAAGATTGGGCTCGTTGTTTTGCAGCAGTTGGCGCAATCGAGGCAGTCGATTCGGCGGAAAGCGTCTTCGTGCTCCGCGTGAAATTGCTCGTCTAGATCCCGGGGCGGCCGGGTCTTGGTGCGGGCTACCCATTTCTTATTGGCCTTGTATTCGTGGTCGGCGCGTTCCAGTTCTTTGGCAATATCCATTCTCAGACGGCTATCGGGGCCCGAATAGCCGGCCAGGGATCGTAATCGAGCAGTTCGATATCGTCGTAGGTGATTTCGAACATGGACGGTGCGGTCTCCGAAATTCGCAGGCGGGGCAACGGACGAGGCTCCCGGCTACGCTGGAGTTTAGCCTGTTCCAGGTGATTGAGGTAGAGGTGAGCATCTCCCAGCGTATGCACGAAGTCGCCTACTTCCAGGTTACATTCCCGGGCCACCAGATGGGTGAGGAGGGCGTAGCTGGCGATGTTGAAGGGGACCCCCAAGAAGGTATCGGCTGAGCGCTGATATAATTGGCAGCTCAACCGCCCTTCGGCAACGTAAAACTGAAAGAGCGTATGACAGGGGGGCAACCCCGCCTTCACCATTTCCGGTATGTCGGCCGGGTTCCAGGCCGTTACGATGTGCCGGCGGCTGTTGGGATTCTGGCGGACGTTGTCAACCACCTCTTTTAGTTGGTCTACGCCGTTGAAGTCCCGCCACTGGCGGCCGTAAACCGGTCCCAACTCACCCCACTCTGCAGCGAAATCCGATTCGTCGGCAATGCGCTGGGTGAAGGTTTTCATGGCAGCTTTCCACTCCGGGCCGTGCTTGGGCAGGTCGTTGGCCTGACCGGTCGTTTCGAGGTAGTGTTGATAGGGCCACTCGTTCCAGATACGCACCCCATTACGCACCAGGTAGCGGATGTTGGTGTCACCCCGTATGAACCATAACAGTTCGTGGACGACACTTTTCCAGTGGACCTTCTTCGTAGTCAGCAGGGGAAAACCGTCCCGCAGGTCATAGCGGGTTTGGTGGCCGAATACGGATAGGGTGCCCGTTCCGGTCCGGTCGCCCTTCCGAACGCCGTCTTGTAAAATATGACCGAGAAGATCGAGATATGCCTGCATGCCTGAACGATTACACCCCCCCGCCGGCGAATGGGGCCGAAAGGTAAAACTATCGTGGTGGATTCGCCCTTTAGAAGCAAGCTTGATAAAACGATATAACATGGAGCCCAACTTATTTGCCGGTAAAACAGCCATCGTCACCGGGGCCGCCACGGGTATTGGCCTGGGGATTGCCGAGTACCTGGTCGTACGGGGCGCGACCGTGGTGCTGAATGACCTCGACGCGGAACGTACCGCCTCCCAGGTGGACCGGCTTAATAAGCTTGGTCCCGGTCGGGCGCTG
>JBASAV010000625.1:0-2024 GCA_049650785.1 Lewinella sp.
TACACGGTTATCGTGTACCGTGTCATTGATACGATCATCGGGGCATCACTGGCCTGGCTGGCGAGTCGACTCCTCTGGCCATCGTGGGAACGTGAGGGGGTGACCAAATTGCTTGCCACCGCGCTCAAAGCGATCCGGGAATACCTACAGGAGGAGGTAGTGCTCTTCCGGGAAGGCAAAACCGACGGCCTGGCGTACAGACTGGCGCGGCGACAGGCCTTTGTCGGCTTAGGCGAACTAGAGGCTACCTACGCTCGAGTCCTGCGTGAGCCAGGGGGCGGGGCCGCTCAATCGAACCGACTGTCGGACGTTGTCACGGATGCGCACCGTATCCTTTCGGTAGTTGCGCACATCGGCACCCTGCTTCGGTATTCCGCGAGTAAGTTGGAAACGGCACACGTGAATTCGTTGACCCATGACCTGGCCGAAGACATAGCCAGCTGCTATCAGTTGGTCAGGGAATCCGAAAAAGGCCAGGCCCAGACATCCCCCGGCACAGACGCTGCCCTGACGTACTTTCGGGAAGGGGAAGACGATCCTCCGCGGGCTACATTTCTAATGGAATATGACTACCTGAAAAAGTTGGTCGCTGACCTCAAATCCGACATGGTCACCTGGCTCTCGCCGGGACCTTCTCCGATAAAATAAGGGTGAATACTTTATCTTTGCCGCCCTCCATAGCGGGATGTAGCGCAGCCCGGTAGCGCGCGTCGTTCGGGACGACGAGGCCGCTGGTTCGAATCCAGTCATCCCGACCAAAGACATCAGGGCCGTTACGCGTAGCGTACCGGCCCTTGTCGTATGGACCGCAGCGCGGTCCAACCCGAGTTATCCGGTGCGAAGCGCGGGGGATTTCCCCCCACCCCCAATTCACATTCCACCTGCGCCCCGCCGCCCTAAACGAGCCCAAAAAGAAACGGCACCGCCAGCGTGGTCACGATCCAGAAGATCAGGCTAAGCGGCGCCCCTATCTTGGTAAAGTCAAGGAATCGATACCGGCCCGCACTGTAGACCATGGCGTTCGTCTGGTATCCCACCGGCGTCATGAAGCTGGCGGACGCCCCAACGGCCACGGTGACCAGAAGCGGAAGCGGATCAATCCCCACCTGCTCGCCGGCCGCGATGGCAACGGGGGCCAACAGCGCCGCCGTAGCGTTATTGCTCATCACTTCGGTGAGGACGTTGGTTGCCAGATAGAGGGCCGCAACCAATGCAAAGGGACCCCACTGGTATATCTGTCCCGTGAGTAAGGAGGCAAGCGTACCGTCCAGGCCGCTATTGCTCATGGCCCGCCCCAGACTCAGCGCGCCGGCCAGCAGAAAAACGATCTTCCAATCGATGGACTCGTAGGCCTCATTCATATTCACCGCCCCGCCCAGCACGAGCACGCAAACCCCTAAGAGAGCCGCAATGCTGATCGGTAGCAAGCCGGTGGTCGCCAGCGCGATCACGCCCAGAATAAGTCCGGTAACGAAGTAAAAACGCCCCCGGTTAAAGTCGGTGATGGCATCACTCGATAGCAAAATAAAGGGGCTATCCTGCTTCTGTTCGATTTGCTGTAGTTCGCTGAGGTAGTGACTCTTCACCTCGGCGAGGATCACGTCACCCGGCGTGAGGGGCAGCCGGTAAAGATGCTCGTGGAGCGTTTCCTCTCGTTGCCGGATCGCAAGGGGGACGGCCCGGAAGCTGCGCCGAAAGTCGACCTCCCGCAGGTTCTTGCCCACGAACTCGGAGTTGGGGGTGACAACCATCTCAATAAGGCTGCTATTGTCCCGCTCCAGCCCGGTGCCCATTACCTGTACACTGCCGGTGTTGTCGACCAGGCGGACCCAGTCCTTCAGGTTGAGGATCTTTTTGCGGTCGCAGCGGACCTTCAGTGTATCGCCCTTTACCAGCTGGAAGTCGCCCGGGGGAAGGAGGAAGCTCTGTTCGTCACGGCGGACCTCCATAATGTCCATTTCCAGCTCCCTGACCAGCGGGGAATCCATTATTCGCTTGCCGGCCAGATCGGGGTGGTCCAGTAT
>JBASAV010000626.1:0-6511 GCA_049650785.1 Lewinella sp.
CCTTTCACTATGCCGCGCAGGGGCAACTTCTGCTGAACGAGGAACGCTACCGCGGGCGTGATTTGAGCGAGCGGGCCGAGGCGTGGTACCGGGAGGTGTCGAGCAATTATCTGGACGCGTACTTCGAAGCGTCGGGCGATGCCCCGTATCTACCGGCCTCCGAGGAGGATCGCAAAGCGTTACTCAACCTGTTTATACTGGAAAAGGCCGTGTACGAAGTAGCCTACGAACTGAATAGCCGGCCGGCCTGGTTGGCTATTCCCCTGAACGGGGTACTTTCGCTCGTCTAAACCGTGGGTATGAAAATTACACTGTTGGGCTACGGCAAGATGGGCCGTATTATAGAAAGGCTGGCCACGGAAGACGGTCATGAATTCGTACTCCGCGTGGATGAAGGCAACCGCGCTCGCATTACACCGGCAGATCTACGGACTTCGGACGTGGCTATCGACTTTTCCCGTCCGGATGCGGCTATTGCTAATATCGATTTAGCGCTTGAGTCCGGGATACCCATCGTAGTCGGTACCACCGGTTGGCACACTCAACTGGACGAGGTGCGTCAGCGCGTGGACCATCATCGCGGTACCCTCTTCTACGCGACGAACTTCAGCATCGGTGTCAATCTGTTCTTCGCTACCGCTAACTACCTGGCCGGCCGGATGAAGGAAGAGGATTACACACCGGAAATCGAGGAGACCCACCATACCGAAAAGCTGGATGCGCCTTCCGGTACAGCGATTACCCTTGAGGAGGGGGTGCGGAAGTCGCTGGGTAGCGAGCCCATAGATATTACATCGCACCGAAAGGATAAAGTGCCGGGAACACACGTACTGCGGTTTTCGTCGGCCATCGATACCATCGAGCTTACCCATACGGCACACTCCCGGGAGGGCTTCGCCCGTGGGGCGATCACGGCGGCAGAATGGGTGCAGGATCGATCCGGCGTCTTTACCATGACCGATATGCTTTCCCCGGCTTAGCATCTCGAACCCCGCCGTGGCAGATTCTTTATACCTGTCGTCAAGCTATCTTTGCGCTTACCATCAAACCAACGCCATGCCACGCTTTATCCTTGCTAACTTATTCGTCCTGGGCCTGTCGATGATGGTAATCGCCCAGACCCCGGCAACGCAGCTGTACGTCTTCGACATGGCCATGCGCGATTCGACGATCATGCTAATGAATCCTCGCTTCCTGAGCAATTTCAACGCAGAAGGCTACAACAAACAACCTTACTGGGCCGACGAGCAGATCCTCTACGCATCCGTGCAAATGCCGGGTGACGAGCAACCGGATATCTACCGATTCGATCTGGCTAACCGGACGCGTCAGCAATTGACGGACACCGAAGCCGGAGAATACAGCCCCAAGGTGCAGATTGCCGGCGCGGACCGCTTCACCGCCGTTCGCCAGGAATACGTTGATAGCGACACCATCCTGAGGCTGTGGGATTTTCCGGAAGACTTATCGGACAACGGACGGCCCGTGTTTTCCAGCCTCAGTAACATCGGTTACTACGAGTGGCTTAACCCCAGTCAGCTGGCGCTTTACCTCGTTGAAACCCCGGGACGAATCGTTTTGTCCGCTGCCGGCGAAGGCGCCACGGCCCGCACCCTGGCGACCGGTACAGGGCGCACCTTTACGCGCATGAGCAATGGAAATCTGGTGTACGTCGACAAGTCGGTCACCCCCTGGCGCCTTATGCAAAAAAACCTGTACCGGCTCGAAGAGGATGCTGCACCCATTGCCGAACTCCCCGACGGGACGGAAGACTTTGTACTAATGCAGGACGGCAGCTTCCTGACGGGACGTGGCAGCAAACTGTACCGGCTCTATCCGAACCGCGAAGGCGGCTGGCAGCTGGTCGCCGACCTCAATTACTACGGCCTGCAGGACATCACCCGTATGGCCCTCAGCAAGGACGGACGACTTGCCCTGGTCGCCGAATAACTAATTTGCCTAACCAAGCTTTAAAACCACCACCATGATCATCGGATGTCCGAAAGAAATCAAGAACAATGAAAACCGGGTAGCCCTGACACCCGGTGGTACACTGGACCTCGTACGCCGCGGTCATGAGGTACTCATTCAGGCGGGCGCGGGAACCAACAGCGGATATACGGATGAAGAATACGTCGAGTCCGGTGCTACCATCATACCGGATATCGAGGGCGTCTACGCCCGTGCGGAGACCATCGTCAAGGTGAAAGAACCCATCGAGTACGAGTACAAACTCGTACGCGAAGGCCAGCTGCTATTTACTTACTTCCACTTTGCAAGCTCCCGGCCACTGACCGAAGCTATGGTAAAGAGCAAGGCCGTCTGTTTGGCATACGAAACCGTTACCGGACCGAAAAACTCACTACCCCTCCTGGTACCCATGAGTGAGGTCGCCGGCCGGATGGCCGTACAGGAAGGTGCTAAGTACCTGGAGCGGCCCGCAGGTGGACGCGGTATACTTCTCGGTGGGGTAGCCGGTGTACCCCCGGCGCGCGTCCTGATCCTGGGCGCGGGAATCGTGGGTACCGAAGCCGCCAAAATGGCTGCGGGACTCCGGGCCAACGTCACCATCATGGATATCAACCTGGATCGGCTCCGCCACCTGGCCGATACGCTTCCGGCCAACGTCACGATGGTTTTCTCCAACGAATACAACATCCGGCGGGAATTACCGCGTACGGATCTCATCATTGGTGCCGTGCTTATCCCCGGCGCGAAGGCGCCCCACCTGATTACCCGGCAGATGCTGGCGGAGATGCGGGATGGTACGGTCGTAATCGACGTGGCCGTGGACCAGGGAGGTTGCATCGAAACCTGTCATCCAACCACCCACGAAGACCCGACCTACGTAGTGGATGGGGTCATCCACTATTGCGTAGCCAATATGCCGGGAGCCGTGCCCTTTACCAGCACCCTGGCCCTGACTAACGCTACCTTCCCTTACCTGCTCCAGATCGCCGACAAAGGTTGGGAGCGGGCCACGGCTGAGAACGAAGGCCTACGCGCCGGCCTGAATGTAGTGCGTGGCGAGATCGTCCTGCCGGAAGTTGCCGAAGCATTCGGAATGCCGGTAGCGCCTTAGTTATCTTTGTCCTATGGTACGTATTCCCTTAATTGTCATCTTCACCCTCTTTCTGACCGCAAGCGTACGGGCCCAGGAAAGTGTGGATCGAACGCTCCCTGAATTTTCCTTCGACCAAATGGATCTGGCCGGAGAAATGCATTTTCTGGCTTCGGATTTCCTTGCCGGTCGCCGAACCGGTTCGCCAGGTAACGAGGTCGCTGCCGAATACATCGCGGCGCAGTTGCGTGCCTTCGGATACGAACCCATCAACGCAGCGGATAGCAGCTACTTTCAGGCCGTCCCGCTACGGCGCGTACAGCCCCCCGAATCGGCGCGCGTCACGATTGGCGGTAGTGAATACGACATCAGCGGAGACCTGCTGATGATCAGGGGGCCGGAAGCTTCGGCCGAGGCACCGGTCGTGTTTGCCAATTACGGGTGGGTCGATCCGGAAACCGATCACGACGATTACGCTAATCTCGACGTCGAGGGAAAGATCGTGGTTACCCGGGCGGGCCTGCCCGGTGACCCGGGTCAGCAGGCCGTATTTCGGGGTGTTCAGGAAAAGGCAGAAATGGCCGCCGCGGCGGGGGCGATCGGGTTATTTGAAATCTATAGCCTGCCTTTCCCCTGGACCGGCTTCCGCAATTATCTAGGCGGCGAACGCCTGAGCATTAGTGTCGGTGAAAGTGCCACCATTCCCTACGGCTTTATTCATTTCACCGACGATCTGGTGAAGCGTTTACAGACCGCCGGAGAGGAAATCGAAGGTTCGATGGTCAGCACCGGTATGCGCGTGGACCAGATGGACAGCCGTAACGTCGGAGGGATTCTGCGGGGAAGCGATCCCGCCTTGCAGGATGAATACATGCTCATGACCGCCCACTTCGACCACGTCGGCGTGGGTAAGCAGGGTGGGGGATACTACTCCGAGGCGGATAGCATCTTCAATGGCGCCCGGGATAACGTCATCGGCACCATCAGCCTGCTAGCCGCCGCCAGGGCTTTTGCGGAGGAACCACCCCGGCGGTCCATCATAGTGCTGGCCGTAACGGGTGAGGAAATGGGACTGCTGGGTAGCAAGTACTATGCGGATAACCCGTTGATCCCCCTCAGCCAGACGGTATTCAATTTTAATACCGATGGAGGTGGGTACAACGATACTTCCGCGGTCTCCTTGATCGGATCAAACCGTACCGGTATCGACGAACAAGTCGAGACCGCCGCCGCCGCCTTTGGGAAGGAGGTTATCAAAGACCCAGCCCCGGAGCAAGGCTTATTTGACCGTTCGGATAACGTTAGTTTTGCGGCCATGGGCGTGCCGGCCCTGTCGTTCACCCCGGGGTTCGACGGCTTCGACGATGAGATTTTAAAGTACTATCACCAGGTCACCGACAATCCGGAGACGATAAATATGCAGTACTTGAAGGAGTATTGCCAAATTTTTACGCTTGCGGCACGGCTTATCGCCAACCGGGACGTTGTTCCGTTTTGGACCGATGGGGATAAGTACGAAGCTGCTGGAAAATCCCTGTACGGAACCGGTAAATAGTTGACCTATGAGCAAGCCCCTCTATACCTTCGAGGACATCCAGAACTTGGAGTTTCCTCCCGTTATCGTGTACGCCGTTCCGGTGATGGTTGCCTTGACCATCATCGAATGGTTTCTGCGACGGAGGGATTACGTTCACGAATTAGAGGAGGCAGCATCTGCACTCGGCTACGATACGTCCGCGCGACCTACCTTCCGGCGCAGTGGTTTCAATCCCATTCGGTACACGAGTTATCGCAACGCTTACGCCGAAGAACTAAAGGATTACATAGCCGGTAAAGAGGGAACCAGCCACGCCGATAAGCACAAGTACGACATTAAGGACGGTCTTGCCGCCGCTGGTGTCGGAGTCGGTAACCTGATCAGCACCGCCCTGGTCAAAGCCGCCACCTTCGGCATTATCCTGTTCTTTTATAACCTCACTCCGCTGTACATCGCTACAACCTGGTGGAGTTTTATCGCCTGTTTTTTCGTGGTCGATTTCTGTCGGTACTGGGCACACCGGGTCAGTCACGAACAACGTTTTTGGTGGGCTACACACGTGACCCACCACAGCTCGGAGCAGTACAACTTCACCGTATCGTTCCGCCTGAGCTGGACCCAGCACATTAAGGTGATCTTCTTTATTCCCGCGGCGCTGCTGGGTTTTGACCCCTTCGTATTCTTCATTTGTATGCAGATCGGGGTACTCTACCAGTTCTGGATTCATACCGAACTGATCGACCGGATGTGGGCGCCCATCGAGTTCTTCTTTGTTACACCCAGCCACCATCGTGTGCACCACGCGACGGAAGAAAAGTATCTGGATAAAAATTACGGATCCAGTCTCATTATTTGGGACCGCATGTTCGGCACCTTCTGCCCCGAGCAGGAAACCCCTAACTATGGTATCCTGAAGCCAGTAAACAGCTACAATCCGGTTACGCTGGTCTTCCACGAGCACATCGATATGCTGCGGGACATGAATACATACCGGCACCCGAAGGCCTGGTGGCGCATCATGTTTCACGGTCCGGGACTTACGCGGGACAAGGAACGTTACTACGGATTCTACAAATACAAGAACGGCGAACCGCCCGTGCAGCCCGAGCATTCACCGGTTGAGGAACGTATTGCGGAGGAAACGCCCGGTAACGTGGTGGTCTAGCGAGACTTTGCCTGTTTAGCGTTATTTTACACACTGACGCACATCCATTGCCATGCCGCTATTCAACGATCTCAAACGCATATTCTTCGGCGCTAAATCCGTCGCCAAGCACCAGGCCTCGCGCGCCGGCGAAACGGCGCGGGAAGCCGGTGATGAGCTGGCCGACCAGGGCGAAGAACTGTTCGACCTGACCAAGCGGGCCGCCCGCGATCTGGCTGCAAAAGCTCCCGGTTATATTGAAAAGGGTAGGGAAGCGCTCTCCGAACTGGGCGATGCCGTCTATAAACAGGATCCACCTCCTGCGCAGAACACCACGGAAGATATGGATGACGACGATCCGTTTAGCTTTGACAAGCTCGACCTGTCCGACGAAAAGGAGGCTCCCAAATCGGGCCGGGTAGATTTTGAAGAGGATCTGGTAGATGATCCGCCGCCCGCTGCCCCCAAGGAGCCGTCGGCATTTAGCCAGGTAGCCGATTCTGCCCTCGACGCTGCGGCTCGCAGCGGACTCAAGGCAAAAGAAGCTGCCAAAGAGGCCGGCGATGAGCTATTGGATCGTGCCGCCCGTACGGGTGCCAATCTCAAAAGCAAGGCGGATACCTTCATCGATCACGCTAACCGGGAGGCGGAGAAAATGAAACTGGAAGACAGCATCGAGGAAGCTAAGCGAGCGGCCGCCCAGGCCGAGGCCCGGGCAAGGGCCTACGATAGCAAAGAGGGGGACAAAAACACCGACCGCTCCACGCTG
>JBASAV010000627.1:0-5359 GCA_049650785.1 Lewinella sp.
TCTCGACCTTGGACCACCGCGCCCCACGTAAGGATCCAGGGTCGAGTGCCCTCCGGGCCGAGCTGTGAAAAGTGACATCTCGACTTAGAAGGTCATGTGCTCCCCGTACGGAGAAAGCCAGCGTAACTTCTCGACTTAGAAAGTCTTGACCTTGAACTACCGTGGCCCACATAAGGATCCAGGGTCGAGTGCCCTCCGAGCCGAAATACCAAGTTATCGGCACCGTCAAACTTTGTCACGGTTTCTTTTGGAGTTCGCACTTTTTTCCCCTTATCTTGCCACCATGCAAATGACAACCAACAACTGGTGGTGGCTGAACCGTACTCTCCCCTGAGCACGCGCTAGCCCTTTTGCAGAAAAATCTGAAGGCTCGTCGGTTGCTCCGGCGGGCCTTTCTTTATGTTGCCCCCGTGCTGCCGACTTAAATTGTAATCCTTGTCTACCGATACCATCACCACCCCGAAAACCTCCGTCACGGTCCGCAGCCGGCGGCTAACGGCTGACCAGCTCACGCCCGTATCCCTCTACCTGGCACTGCGTGATCGGTTCACCGATCCGGTTCTTCTGGAGTCCAATGAAACGCGCAACAACGAGCACTATTACAGCATTATCGGCCTGGAAACCATGGCCTATTACCGGGTGGACGACGGACGAATCCGGAAGGGTAGGGTAGGAGGCGACATCACGGAACTCACCTGCACCGATGCCGATACCGTCAGTCAGGATCTTAGTGGGTTCCTCCGGTCTTTCGACATCGAATACGGATCGACCACCCCGCTGGTGCGCCAGTTTAATGGGCTGATCGGACATACCAACTTTGAGGGCGTCGGATACTTCGATACCCTGACGTTTGATAATCCTAAAATCCTGCGGTCCCCCGCCCTCCGCTACCACCTGTATCGCTTTGTGCTGGTGTTTCACCATTACCGCGATGAGCTGTTGCTGATTGAAAATCTTCCGGAAGGAGAGGAAAGTCGGCTCGACGAAGTCGAACGCTATATCCGCGCCGGTGGAACCGTCCACCCCTTTACCCCCGTCGGGGATCCTACCAGCAATCTGACCGATGAAGCATATCGCGCGCTGGTCTCGAAGGGAAAGCACCACTGCCGGGTCGGCGATGTGTTTCAGATCGTACTCAGCCGGCAGTTTCGTCAGACCTTTCGGGGGGACGAATTTCAGGTGTACCGGGCGCTACGCAGTATTAATCCATCCCCCTATCTCTTCTACTTCGACTACGGGGATTATCGCATTATGGGATCCAGCCCAGAGAGCCAAATGGTCATCCGCGAGGGGGTGGCCCGCGTGAACCCCATCGCCGGCACCTACCGCCGCACGGGAGACGTAGAGCAGGACCGACTGGCCACCGAACGCTTGCTGGCCGACCCGAAGGAAAACGCCGAGCACGTCATGCTGGTAGACCTGGCCCGCAATGACCTGAGCCGCCATACCCGGGAAGTGACCGTCCGCAGCTTACGGGAGGTGCACTATTACAGCCACGTGATCCACCTCGTCAGCACCGTCGATGGCAAGCTGGAAAACGAGGACGTCGCCGTGCGCGTGTTCGGGGATACGTTCCCTGCCGGGACCCTGAGCGGAGCACCCAAGTACCGGGCCATCGAGCTTATTAACCAATATGAGAACCAGCAACGTGGCTTTTACGGAGGTGCCATCGGCTTCATCGACTTCGAGGGTGGCATGAATCAGGCCATTCTCATCCGCTCCTTTTTCAGTCAGGATAACACGCTGTACTATCAGGCCGGGGCCGGCGTGGTGGCGGCCAGTGACGAGGAGAGTGAGCTGCAGGAGGTCTATAATAAACTGGGCGCGCTTACCAAGGCGATTGCCAAGGCGGAAACCTTACCGGCTAGTTTTTAGGGGAGGGCTTATGCCATGTTTTGAACCACAGATGTTCCCGGATTTCTTTAGGTGCGGCGCCAGCGACCCATGAACGTCTCTACAATTGAGCTTCACGATACTTACGCAATGAAAATATTAATCTTAGACAACTACGACTCCTTCACCTACAACCTGGTCCACTATATCGAGGACGAGTTAGGGGAGGAGGTAGACGTCTTCCGCAACGACGAGATCGACCTAGCGGCCGTAGCCGATTACGATCTGGTCGTACTCAGCCCGGGCCCCGGCCTGCCCGCCGATGCCGGCATCATGCCCGCGCTGATCAAACGCTACGCCGGCGAGAAGGTCATTTTCGGCGTATGCCTCGGTCACCAGGCCATCGGCGAAGCTTATGGCGGGAGCCTGCACAACCTCAGCCAGGTCCACCACGGAATAGAAACCGAGATGGTCCGTACACTGACTGACGACGTACTCTTTGCCGACGTCCCGGAGCGTTTCAACGCCGGTCGCTACCACAGCTGGGTGATCGATCCCAAGACGCTCCCCGAGGAACTGGAAATCACCGCCACCGACGAGGTTGGTGGCATCATGGCCATGCGCCACCGGGAGCTGCCCATCTTTGGCGTGCAGTTTCACCCCGAGAGCATTATGACGAAACACGGACGACTCATGATCCGGAATTTGCTGAACTTCGTGAAAAGCCGGCAAGCCGCCGCTCAAGTATAACTTATGATCCAGACTAAAATTGACGAGCGCGGGTACTATGGCCGCTTTGGCGGAGCCTACATCCCCGAAATGCTCCACGCCAACGTGGAGGAACTGCGGCGTACCTATCTGACGATGATGGCCGACCCCCAATTTCGGGAGGAGTTTGACCTGTTGCTGAAAGACTACGTCGGCCGGCCCAGCCCGCTTTACTTCGCCGACCGACTGAGTAAACACTACGGCGCGCATATCTACCTAAAGCGTGAAGACCTCAATCACACGGGCGCTCACAAGATCAACAACACCATCGGACAGATCCTCCTCGCTGAGCGGCTTGGAAAAAAGCGGATCATCGCCGAAACCGGGGCGGGTCAGCACGGGGTAGCCACCGCGACGGTCTGTGCGCTGAAGGGTCTACAGTGTATCGTATACATGGGCGAGGTGGACATTGAGCGCCAGGCGCCTAACGTTGCCCGCATGCGCATGCTCGGCGCCGAAGTGCGCCCCGCCCGCAGCGGATCCCGTACGCTAAAGGATGCCACCAACGAAGCCATCCGGGACTGGATCGCCAATCCCGAAGACACCCACTACATCATCGGATCCGTGGTAGGTCCGCATCCATATCCCGATATGGTGGCCCGCTTCCAGGCCGTGATTTCGGAGGAGACCAAGTGGCAATTGCAGGAGAAACTGGGCCGGGACTATCCGGATGCCATCGTCGCCTGCGTAGGTGGGGGCAGCAACGCTGCCGGGGCCTATTACCACTACCTCAACGACGAACGGGTGCGCCTCATCGCCGTAGAGGCCGCGGGCCTGGGGGTGAACAGCGGCGAGTCGGCAGCTACCAGCCAGCTCGGTACCGAAGGTATTATCCACGGTAGCCGGACCTTACTGATGCAGACCGACGACGGGCAGATCGTGGAACCCTACAGCATTTCGGCCGGTCTGGATTATCCGGGGATTGGACCGCTCCATGCTTTCCTGATCGACAGTAACCGCGCCGAGGCCATCAGCGTAACGGATGATGATGCGCTTGCCGCGGCCCTGTTCGTTGCCCGGCAGGAAGGTATTATTCCGGCGCTGGAAACGGCCCATGCCTTTGCCGCCCTCGATCAGATGGAGTACGGCTCCGAGGACGTGATCGTCGTCTGTTTGAGTGGGCGGGGCGACAAGGACCTGGCTGCTTTTTCGGCTTACCTGGACAGTGATCCCGTAGCGTAAATTATTTGACTACCCCGGCCTGGTAGGCCTCGACCTTATAGTACTATGAACCGATTGAGCCGACTGTTTTCCGAGAAAAAACGGGACGTCCTGAATATTTACTTCACTGCCGGCTATCCCGCCCTCAACAGCACCGTGCCCATCATCCGAAACCTGGCGGAAGCTGGCGCCGACCTCATCGAGGTCGGTATGCCGTACTCGGACCCGATGGCCGATGGGGAGACCATCCAGCAGAGTGGCATGCGCGCCCTAGAGAACGGTATGACGCTGAAGGTCCTGTTCGAGCAACTCACGGAAGCGCGGCGGCACACCGATGTCCCGCTGGTCATGATGGGCTATTATAACCAGGTTATGCAGTACGGTCCGGAGCGCTTCGTAAAGGCAGCGAAGGCGGCCGGAGTTGATGGGCTTATCCTGCCCGATTTACCGGCTTTCGAGTTCCAGCGGGATTTCAAGCAATTGGTGGAGGCCGCCGGACTGGAAGTGACGTTCCTCGTCACGCCGCAGACCACGGACGAACGTATCCGGCAGATTGCCGAAAGCAGCAGCGGCTTCATTTACGTCGTGAGCAGCGCCAGTATTACCGGTGGCAGTTCCCAGATCAGCGACAAACAGCGTGCCTACTTCGATCGTATTGCGGCCCTGGATCTGCCTAACCCCAAGCTGATCGGCTTTGGCATTAGTGACGCCGATACCTTCCGGACCGCCTGCGAATACTTCAACGGGGCCATCATCGGAAGTGCCTTTATCCGGGCCCTGGGCCGAAACGAAGATCGGGTGGGGGAGGCCACTCAGGCATTCGTGCGCGGGATTCTCGAGCCGAGCATGTCGACCAATAAGCGATAACCGATCGCGTGGCGGATACACCTTTACTTATTGTCGTTGGCGGACCGACCGCATCCGGGAAGACTAAGCTGGCCATTGAGCTGGCGCAACACTACCGGACCGCGATTCTGAGTGCCGACAGCCGCCAATTCTACCGGGAGATGCGGATAGGTAATGCCCGACCTGCCGAAACCGAACTGGCCGCTGCTCCCCACCACTTCATTGCCGACCGCTCCCTCCACCAACCTCTTTATGCGGGCGGATACGCCGACGAAGCTCTCCCGGTACTGGGCCGACTGTTCCAGGATCGGCCCGTGGTCATAATGGCCGGGGGTAGTGGATTATATATCCGGGCGGTGTGCGAGGGGTTAGACGATTTTCCAACCGTTACGGAGGGCGCCGGAGCGCAGGTAGAACGCCTTTCAAAGGAGGAAGGACTAACTGGCTTACAACGTGAACTCGCCCGGCTCGATCCGGTGTACTATGACCAGGTCGACCGGCAAAATCCCCGAAGGATCGAGCGGGCTTTGCGGGTGTGTTACACTGCCGGTAGACCGTACAGCGACTTTCTGGGAAATGCCGAGCCGAGATCGTTCCGAACGCTTTACGTTCAACCGCAAGCGAATCGTGCCGCGCTTTATGACCGGATCAATCGCCGGGTTGACCGCATGCTAGTTGACGGCCTGGAACAGGAAGCCCGGACACTTCAGCCGTGGAATGAACTGCCGGTGCTACAGACCGTCGGTTACCA
>JBASAV010000628.1:0-4601 GCA_049650785.1 Lewinella sp.
CGTATCAGCTGTTTCCTCCATTCCGGAACCGGTTAAGATAAAATCCTTAGCCCTCAGGAAACTGAGTGTAACGGAAATTGAGGGCACCGCCGTGTATGATTATCACCTTCTGGTGGACTACGCGGATCCTGTTGACGAAAAGAACTACTACGATCTACGTATCAGCCAGATGGTCATACCCTATAAGCTGGGTAGAAAAGGAGACACTATCCGCGAGCAACCCTACTTAAAATCCGTCACCACACCTGTATACGAAACGTCCAACACAGAGGTCATCAGCATCCTACTTAAGGACAAGGAAGGCTCCGAGGTTGTGGACGTGCACTTACAAAGTCGATTGGACCCCAAGTCGGAACTACTCGGTGAAGTAATTGCAGAACTGCGTACCGTGAGTCCGGAATACTACTTCTACCACCGAAGTATTGCCAGACCCGATGAGCTGCCTAACAGCGGCCTGAAAGAACCGGTCATTATCTATAATAATGTTACTAGCGGTCTCGGTGTGTTTGCGGGCTACACCTCCGTTCAACAGGGGCTGAATCTGGGTCAGCGGTAAATTTTCACACACCGGTGCTGGCCTACTCCTTTACTATATCTCGGATAACGAATGTCTGTGCCCAACGGTCGTGCAGGGCCCGGCTCCAGGGGTCGGTGATCAACCACACGGCGGAGAATATGGGAAAACTATTGCCCATGCTCACGAAGAAGTTCTGACTGAGGGGGAATTGATTGAGATACTTATTGTAATCATATATATCAGTCACTTCCTCGATACCGGCCGATTGGGCAAGTCTGATATAGACAAACAGGGTGACAAAGGCCGAAATGGCCCAGGGAAGAAATCGGATCAGGCTTTGATTGAAATCGATCCGTAGGTTAGTTCCGCGGTCAACCACACGGAGTCGTAACAGCCACTTGCCAATGGTGAAGCCGAGGCGGGCCTCCAGCACCGGTTTGTACAAAAAGTTGATGAGCCACATGGCCAGAATTCCGATCATGCTGGGCTGCCAGACCATGAAGTAATAGACGCCGTAGGATAGGGGGAATAGTACTACCAAATCAATGATAGCAGCGCCCAGGCGCGGTAAGAATCCGGCCGTGGGAACGGTGGTCGGATCGGGAAGGTCGTTCAGTGCTTGTGAAATCAAAGCGTTATTAGGGTTACCGGCTCAATACGACCGTGCCCAAAGCCCGGGCCAGGTCGAGTCGCATTTCATCCAGTTTCATTTGTACCCTTAAGTGGGTTTTTAGTTTGCTAAAATTGCCTTCTTTTTCATAGCGGGCGATCAGAACCGCATTTTCACGGCACTTCCGCTCAATCTTCTCCATGCGAAAAATCCGGAGGAAGATCTCGGCGGTCAACCGATGGTTCTCTTCCGGCATTTTCTGACTTAGAAGCAACCCGTACTTTTCGCGCCAGTTCGGACTATAGGTGTAAGGTGTCGCCACGGCGTCAACCGCCAAATCCCGCCAGCGCTGGTCAGTATGGTTGGTATACCAATCGGGCTCGGGGGCGGTTTTCTTCTGCTGCAAGTAGGCCAGGACCGATTCTAGCAGCTCCCGGTAGGTACCATTGTCGAAGTCCGCCACCAAGTCGGCTACGTTACCGGTCAGATACGTAGCTATAGTGGTAGAGGACGCTTCGTCGTAGAGCTTATGGCCATCCCGAATCAATAATTGTAGCAGGTATCTCTCCTGGTGCCCATGACCGATAGCGGGTATTGGTGCGGACTCAGTTTCCGGTGGGGTGGCTGTCGCTGAACTCCCCGGCTCCGGGCCGTCATCTTCCCCACTACTCACCCAACCCGGCTCCACCAAACCTTCCCAGGCATCCTCCTCAGTGGGTGGGGAAGAGCTGGGTGGTTGACTTGACCGGCCCTGCTCCCGCTGTATCTTGCGTTGTTCCCGCTCGTGTGCCTTCCTACTTTGACTCCGCCTTTCAGCGATGGCGGCGTTGACCAGATTGACAAGTAATGATTCTTCGATCCCCAGGCGGCCGCTAAACTGTTGTAGGTACCCCGCGCGTTTCAGCGGATCCTCTACCAAGGCCAGTGTGGCCCCGATATCCCTGATCGCCTTGGTACGTCTAGAAACATCGTCGCCGGCCTCCTCCAGCAGTAAGTCGGCCTTAAAGTATAGGAAGTCTTTACTCGCAGTCTCCAGGTATTCCGAGAAGGCGGTGGAGCCTACTTTCTGCAGGTAGCTATCCGGATCGTGACCATCCGGTAGCAGGACGACACGCACATTCAGATCGCTGGTGAGCAGCACGTCTACGCCGCGCAGGGCCGCCTTAACGCCGGCTTTGTCGCCATCGTAGAGGAGCGTGACATTATCGGTAAAACGCTTTACCAGGGCCGCCTGGCCGTCCGTAAGGCTGGTGCCCGAGGTGGCTACGACGTTCTTTACGCCATTTTGGTGTAGGCTGATAACATCGGTGTAACCCTCGACCATGTAAATCCGGTCGTGTTTCCGTACCGCCTGCCGGGCCTGATACATGCCGTAGAGCACATCCGATTTATGGTATATTTCGGATTCCGGACTGTTGATGTATTTGGGTGCCTTGGCATCCTTCTTCAAAATGCGCCCGGCGAAGGCAATCGGTTTGCCTCCCAGATTGTGGATGGTGAACATGACCCGGTCTCGGAAGAAGTCGCGGCCATTGCGTACCAATCCCAACTTTTCCAGCTGTTCTTCCTTGTGGCCGGCTGCCATGGCAACTTGGCGTAACCGGTCGCGTTCGGCGGGAGCGAAGCCCAGATCAAACGTTTCGAGCGTTTCCTTTCGAAAGCCCCGGCTACGAAAGTAACTCAGTCCGATACTCTTTCCCTCTTCCGTGTGGAAGAGTTGATCGGCGTAAAAGGAACGGGCAAAGTCATTCGTGATGATGAGGCTTTCCTTCTCCTGTAGCTCTTCGCGAACTTCCTGGCTTACTTCTTTTTCTTCCAGCTTGATGTTGTACTTCCGGGCTATCCAGCGGATGGCGTCCGGAAAAGTCAGCTGTTCAAGTTCCATCAGGAACTTTACCGGGTCCCCACCCACCCCACATCCGAAACACTTATAGATGTTTCGCGCGGGGTTTACGTTGAAGGAAGGCGTTTTCTCATTATGGAAGGGACAGAGGCCGGAATAATTATTACCCCGGCGACGCAAATTCACGAAATCCCCAACCACATCTTCTACCCGCGCGGTATCGATTACCTCCCTGACGCTCTCCTCCGTAATCATGGCCACAAGTTACGAAAATAATTCGTCGGCTGAATGTCAGTAATTTACAAGAAATTGAACATAACCGACTGAACCTCAGTTCTTTTAAGACTTGCTTAACCAAAATTGAGGGCTCCAGACACATACTTTTTGGCCGCTCAATTGTCTTATAGGGGAAGACGATACGGCGCAAGTCGCTCGCAAAAATTTAATGGGTGTTCTCATAGTGTGTGGACTGTCCCGACGATATTATATCGTTCGGGGCAGTTTTTGTTTTACCCCTGAGCAGCCACCTCACCGATGACCTGTAATTGCTCTAGGTTGGGTGCGGGTTGTCCGCCTTCGACTTCCAACGTAATGGCAAATGCCTGCGTGTTGGCTACGAAGGGAACATTTAGCAGTTCCTCATTAGTAAGGTCACGGTCGAGAACGCCGAGATCCTGTGGGCCATCTTCATTGATAGCCCATAGTTGGTATTGTTGGCCGGTGGGGGGTGCCGGCAAATTGGACGCGGAGAAGAGCACGGTACCCTGGCTGGGGTTGTAGAAAACCAGGGCACGACTTTCGGGCGCATTTCCGGTGCCCGCCAGCACGATGCCGCGGGTGTCGATGTCCGTCAACAGCGCCAGTTGTTCCTGGTCGGCCTGGTAGTTGGTGGCCACCTCGTCACACTGCGCCTGTAGTGCGGAAAACTGCGAATTGAGTTCATTGAGCTGGTCGCCGCGCTGTTGGTGCTGCAAGAAATAGTACAGTAGTCCGGCTAACGCAAGGGCCAGGGCAATCAGCAATCCCCAGACGAGCGGAGATGTATTACGCGCCGCGGGGGGCGTTGGCGGCGGGGCCGCTTTAGCGGGTGGTGGCGAAACGGTGGTAGCCGTCGATTGGATATCGTTAAGCAGACTGGTGAGTACGGAAGGTGGTGGGGGTGTGGACTGTCCGTGAAGAACTGCGTACTCTTCGAGATCGTACTCGATCTGCTCGATTTCAGTTTTCACTTCCGGATACTCGGCGGCATACGACTCCACCCGCCGACGCTCGTCGGGCGATAAACGATCCAGAACGTATAGTTCCAGAACGCCGGAGTTTATGTATGCTGTGAGGTCCACTTTATTTGGCTTCGGCTTAATTGGTGAGTAATTGCAACGTGGAGACCAATAGAATGACCAGCTCGTGTCGCAGGATTTCGCGCAGTTTCTGCAGGGCACGGCGGGATCGGGTCTTCACCGTGCCCAAGGGCAGGTCAAGAGCCTCCGCAGCTTCTGCCTGAGTGAAATCCTTGAAGTAGAGTAGGTCAATTATTGACCGATAATTGGTGTCAAGGTTATCCAGAACCTTAGTCAGTCCGATGTGATCTACGGACGTTGTTTCACTAAGGTTGTTGCGGTTAACTACGACAA
>JBASAV010000629.1:0-5605 GCA_049650785.1 Lewinella sp.
GCAGAGCCGTACGGGAGCGCGCCGGGCCACGGTGACGGTTTTCCAGCGACAGATCGACCAGGTGGTCACCTACGACGGTACGCTCGGCTACCAGAACCAGGACGAACTGCGCGATCGGGGCGTGGAAGTGGAAGGGTTCACGGATCTGAGCCGTCGCTTCCGGCTGGATGGTAATGTAACCTACGTAAAGGGACGACTGCGGTCTCCGGATGGAGCGGGAGGTAATACGGAAACGGATGAATTTTTCCGCCGCCCCCCCGCGACGGGGCTGTTGGGCGTAACGTACCGGGCCGACAAACCATTCACCGCTCGGGTAACGGCTGCCTACACGAGCAAGCGGCCGGACGTATTCTTCGACGCCGATTTTTCTCAGGTCACCTCGGAACTCGACGCCTACGTCATCGTGAACCTGTACGCCGAATACAAGCTGTTGGAAGCCCGCAACCTGACCCTCTTCGGAGAGATCCGCAACCTGACCGATACGGACTTCACGGAGGTCAGCGGCTATTCTACGCTGGGGATTACGCCACGGGTGGGCGTGGCCTGGGCTTACTAGTCGTCTGCCGAACGGAGCGAAGCAGAGTTCGTCCGCCGACGGGTCGGGAAGCAGGAGAATACCTATCCAGGCCCGCTGGGCAGACGAGCGTAGCTCGGCGGACCAGGTGACGCCTACCGTACCACCCCCCGCTCCCTTAATATCTCCATCACCTTATCCACCGGAAGGGCTTCGCGGCTACTTCCCTCGTGCCCGGTCATATCCTCGGCGGCGAAGAGAGAATTGATGATGGCCTCCTCCGTTGCTTCGATGGTAGCCAGAAAGAGCGGTGATACGGCGCCGTTGGGGAGTTCCGTCACGGAGATTGGCTCCGTCTGCCCCGGGGCGATCCGATTTTCGGGGGCCGTCGAGAAGGCGATGACATAGTCGCCACTACCGTTGCTGGCGATCCCGCCCGTCCGGGCCAGACCGAGCATGGCCCGCTTGGCTACACGCTCGAGATTACGGGCGCTGATGGGCGCGTCGGTAGCTACGACGATCATGCAACTGCCATCCGCGTTGCGTTCCAGTTCTTCCTTCCAGTAGTATTCGCCGAGCAAGGGCCCGATGGGTACCCCCGCCAGGCTCATGACGCCGCCGAAGTTAGTCTGCACCAGCACGCCTACCGTGTACCCGCCCAGACTTTCGGGCAACTCGCGGCTGGCAGTGCCGATACCTCCTTTCCATCCGAAGCAGAGCGTCCCGGTGCCGGCGCCAACGTTACCTTCCGCTACCGGTCCTTCCGTAGCACCGGCAAGGGCGGCCAGTACATCGGCTTCCGTTACGTGTCGTCCCCGGATGTCATTCAGGTAGCCGTCATTGGTTTCCCCGACGACGGCGTTTACGCTCCCGACGTCCGGATTGTCGCGTAGGCAGGCGGTGATGAGTGCATCCATGCCGGTAGCGACATCCAGGGTATTGGTCAGAACGATAGGTGTTTCAAGTTCCCCGAGTTCCCTGACCTGGCTGTAGCCCGCGAGTTTACCGTAGCCATTAGCCAGATAGATGGCCGCGGGTACTTTCTCCCGGTAGAGATCACCCCCGTGTGGCAGGATGGCCGTTACCCCCGTACGTACGCTGTCGCCTTGCATCAGGGTCGTATGACCGACCCGTACGCCGGCCACGTCGGTGATGGCGTTCAGATCGCCGGTGGCCATCACCCCAAAGGGTATACCCAGTTGCCGGGGTCGTTGCTGCGCCATAACGGTCAAGCTAAGCAAAAGCGGGAGGAGGCACACAAGGCGGGCAGGCGTCATGGCCTAAAAGTAACGAGGGGACCGGGCAAAAAAAAGCGCGCCTCCCTCAGGGAAAGCGCGCGCGTTGTGTTGATAGTGTCCGTAAAATCGTGTCTGTTCAAAAGTGTCAAAAATAATTCTTGTTCATAGGGTCTTGCCGGCCTAGCAACCGGTCGTATCTGTCATGTAGCCAAAACTGGGTGTCTGACGTTAGCCTCATAAAAGGGTAACGATATATTAGAATAATTTTTCTGGGAAGATTAGGCAACCCACTTCAGCAAATCCTGAAGTAGCTCATCTGATTGTGGCACCTGATCGGCAGAATTTTCTACAGCCAACTGATCGTCCTCATCAGAATCGATCAATTGCATCAGGCGTTGTCGGTCAAACCGGGAGAATTCGGCGAATGTTCGGCGCAGTTGCGGAATTATTTCTTCAAATGTTTCCCACGGCAATCCGGCCACCCAGTCGTCGATCAAACGGAAGAGCGGAACGTGGTGTAGCAGCATCTGCCCTCCCCCGTACAGAAAGCCGGCGATCCAGGCGGCTACCGGTCCGGCGCCCCGCGCCCGGGACAACGCCAGCGAAAACCGATCCGCCGTCACGGCTGCGGCAAGCTTTTCCCGATCGTAGAGTAACCGGATGCAGTGTCCCTCTACGCCGGCGTACACCCCGGCGTTGGCGGCGCGCATCAATCCGGACAGCCAAACGTCGTCCAGCTCGTCATTACCGAGCTGTGCCAGATGGTAATGTGCCGCCGCGATAAGTTTAACCATATCCTGCCCCTGCTCGTCGTCAATGTTAGTGGCGGCAGCCGGTAAGCCGGCGGCCAACCGGGGCACTATTTCATCAATAACCAGTAGCAGGGAGGTGGTATCGGTTTTGCGACTATCCCCGTAGCGACTGGTTTGGACGAGTGCCGGCAAAGCCTGGAGCAGCGCGGTAACGTCCGTAGTCTCGGCCGCGCGCTGCCGCAACAGTTCCATCAGTCGGGGTACTACCCCGGACAATCCGGCCTGCAAGCACTGCAGCGTGAGATCGGCCAGCGACCGGACGGAGGTCAGGCCGGCGGCTTTTTCCCGACTGTACGCCGCCGCGGCGGTGGCCACGGTATTACCGTAACTGCCCCGCTCGATGACGAGCAGACTGAATTCCGGCTGCCACTCCATGAGCCACACTTCCTTGAAACTGCTCAGGCTGTCGGGGCCACCGGGCTGACGTTTTCCCCAGCGGATATCCAGGAGGTTCAGCCGGTGGAGCAGGTGGCTCTTTCGCAGGTCGTTATCCTGGCGAAGATCGATGCCGCCGCGCGGGTCGGACTTGGTGGCCTTCAGGTAGTGCTCGCCCGCCGTTTCCCACAGCTTGCTCATGCGGGTACTCTTTACCTCGGCCCGTAGATCTTCGAGCAGGGGCACGGTCGTGACCCCGGGGGGGACCAAGCCGACGGTCTCCCCCACCGTGAGTCGATTGTGAATAAGTTGTAGGCGCTCCCGCTTCCCGGCGGCCAGGGTACTCAGTACGGCCTGTTCCAGTTCTTCTATTCCCGGGCGCTCGTGATCTCTAAGGGTGGCGAGGGTCGAAGCCAGTCCGACGGCCTCCGTAGCCATGGCCGGGCTAGCTTCGAAGCCTTCCTGCCGGAGTAGTTGCCCGGCGGAGGCCATCCAACGGTCCACGGCGTTCTCCGGAAAATCGAATAAGGTGGCATACCAGGCGGGGGAGGTCACGCCGGCCCCGTAACCGCCGCTCCGCGACAGCCGGGGAAAGGACCAGGGAACCCAGGCCTGACTGACTTTTACCTTAGGCAGTCCACGTAATATGGATTTATCGCTGCTGGCGCGCCGATTGGGGGTATCCTGGATGGCGGGTACGTGCCAGGCACCGACCACCACGGCGATCCGCTGGAAGTCTTCCTTCATGGCTCTGCGGACCTCCCCGCGCATGAAGGCTTCCCGTTGCTCGTTCTCGTCATTCGAAGCTTCGGGGAAGGCACTGCGGAGTTCCGATACGATCTGCTCGATGGCGGTAAAGGTCGCCGCCGGCCCCTGGGCCGTTCGCTCCAGGGTGGCATCCCACCAGCTTTCACTATCGGGATAGCCAGCCAGTTCCGCGACTACGGACAGGGGGTCGGATCGTAACTGGCGGGCTAGCTCCTTGTGGGATTTGCCCGGGATCACCGATGGGCTGTCAGGTTCTTCGGTGGGGAAAAGTATGAACTGCTCTTCTTCCCGCACCGCCAGAAAATTCTTGGCCGGCAGATCGATGGCGCGGACCTCCATTCCGTTTTCCGAAGCCCACTGAATGGCCTGGTACTCCGGGCTGAAGCGGGCAAAGGGAAAAAAGCTGGCCCGCTCGATGTCCTTGGCGTCGTAGAGGACCAGCGCCAGGGGCGGCCGCATCCCCTCGTACAGCAGTTGACGGAGGGCCGGCTGGGCATCGGCGGGCATTTCCAGCAGGATAAGGTCGGGCTTCCAGCTTTCCAGTATCGCTCGCAGTCGCCGGGCGGAGCCGGGGCCGTGGTGTCGGATGCCGAAGGTGCGGAGTTGCATGGGGTAAAGGTATTGCCTCTACGCTTACCGCTTTGTTCGCCTGCTGCTCATAGTTTTACCGCAGATTGCGGGGATTTAGGCGCAGATTCTCTGTACAGCTTTAGATTCCGCTGATCATTTGAGGCGCTGCGTGCCTTCCCGCCAGTGCTCTGCGTCACGCTGCGGATCTTTTTCGCTCTGTGGTTAACCTCTGGCGCGCAGTGACTCCTCTTTACCGACTTATCTTCGCCCCATGCATATTTCTACCCGCAAGCGCTGGTTAGTTGGATTTACGCTACTTGCCGTTTTACTCTTCAGCGCCTTCCTCTGGGTAAAGCCATTACTGCACATAGGTGGGGGTTATGCGGCCAAGCATGCCTGTAGCTGCCACTTCTTGCAGGGTCGGGCGCTGGACGAAATAAGCCGCAACGATCTGAATTTTAGCGTGCTGGGTCAATTCAGCCTTTCGGTGGAAGGTCAAACCCTTGAATCCTCCTTGTTCGGTCTGGTATCTCGCCGCGCGCAGTTTATTGGCGACCGGGGTTGCGTGCTCATCAACGATGAAGAGCTCCCGCTCCCCTCGAAGCAGGACCGTTCGTCCGCTGCGGGGTCGGATGATGAACTGAAGACGAATCTGAGCTCCGTGTATGACGCTGCCCTCGACTTCGGTATGGAGCCCGTTCCGGGGGGTGGAGCCCGTGGAATCGTCATTCTCGTGAACGGGCGGATCGTCGCCGAGCGGTACCGGGAGGGCTTCACTGCCGATACTCCCCTATTAGGCTGGTCCATGACCAAGACGCTCACCGGCATGGCGGTAGGCGCTTATCTCGGGCAAGACACCACCGCCGGATCGGTTCCCTCCATTACCGTCAAGCAGACCAACCAGCTTTTTCCGGGTCTGTGGACGGACGACCGGTCACGGATCGCGCTTTCCGATCTTATGCAGATGAATTCGGGACTGGAGTGGAATGAAGGCTACGGAAGCATTACGGATGCTACGGTCATGCTTCACGAGAAAGCAAATTTCGCGGACTTCGCACAGCGGCACCGCTTGAGCCATGCACCGGGCACCATTTGGAATTATTCCAGCGGTACGTCAAACATGTTGATGGACTACCTCCGGGAAGGGCTCGGGGGCAATGACGCGCTCTATGCTTTTCTCGATTCGCTGTACCAGCCCATTGCCCCGAGCCTCCTCATCGAACCCGACCAATCCGGCCGGCCCGTGGGCAGCAGCTACGGGTGGGCAACGGCCCGGGACTGGGCCCGACTTGGCCAGTTCATGCTCCAGGACGGCATCTGGCAGGGTG
>JBASAV010000630.1:0-5066 GCA_049650785.1 Lewinella sp.
CGTCGTAGCCGTCCTCGGTGGGTGGCTCGAAGTTATAGTAGTTGCGCAGGGCTTCTGCGAGCTCGGGTTTCAGTTTATCCCATACACCCACGGTCCGGTCCCCCTGCACGTTGCTGTGGCCCCGGACCGGGCAGATGCCGGCCCCTTTTTTGCCGATGCTGCCTTTGACGAGCAGCAGGTTGACGAGTTCCTTGATGGTGTCCACGCTATTTTCGTGCTGGGTCAGTCCCATGGCGTAGCAGATGATGATCCGCTCGGAACCGTGTATCAGGCCGGCCGTTTCCTCTATCTCATTTCGGGTCAGGCCGGTGTTGGCTACACAGGCATCGAGATCGGTTGCTTTCAGCGTAGCTGCCAGCTCGTCGTAGCCGGAGGTGTGGTCGCGGATGAATTCCTGATCGAAGTAAGTTCCGGGCGATTGCTGCTCGCGCTCATAGAGGATCTTCAGCCAGGCACGGAGGAGCGACTGGTCCTCGTTGATCTTGATCTGTAGAAAGAGATCGGTCAGGTCGGTGCCCCGGGTCACGAATTTGAGGGGGCGCTGGGGGTTGACGAAGCGCATCAATCCCGGTTCCGGCATGGGGTTGACGCTGATCATGCGGCCGCCGTTTTCCTTCATTTTCTCCAGCGCCGTCAGCATGCGTGGGTGATTGGTGCCGGGGTTCTGGCCCATGCAAATGATCAGGTCGGCTTCGTGAATGTCCTCGAGGGTCACGCTGCCTTTGCCGAGCCCCAGTACCTCGGCCAGGGCCTTGCTGGTACTTTCGTGGCACATATTGGAGCAGTCGGGCAGGTTGTTGGTGCCGAGCTGACGGACGAAGAGCTGGTAGAGAAAGGCTGCCTCGTTGCTGGTGCGTCCCGAAGTGTAGAACACCGCCTCGTCGGGGTCGATACTTTTGAGCTTATCCGACATCAGGCGGAAGGCTTCCGCCCAGGTGATCGGTGTATAGTTTTTTGCGCCGGAGCGCAGGTGGAGGGGCTGAGCTATCCGGCCGCTTTTACCGAGCTCGAAATCCGTCCAGGTGCCGAGTTCGTCTACCGGGTGTTCGGCAAAGAAATCAGCGCCGATGCGTCTTTTAGTTGCCTCTTCCGCGATGGCCTTCACGCCGTTCTCACAGTATTCGGCCATTGGCGTGCGGCTCCCGTCGGGGTCGGGCCAGGCGCAACCGGGGCAATCGAAGCCGCCCTTCTGGTTAAGCTTGGCCAGGGTCTCCAATCCTTCCCCCACGTGCATATACTCGCTGACGTGCTTGAGCGAGTACCGCAGGGCGGGCATGCCGGCAGCAATTTCGGTGGGCTTTTTCAGTTCCAGGCCGGTCAGGCGTTCCGGGGTAAGTTCGTTGGACATGATCGATCGTTAGGGCAGGGTAAGGTATGGCGGTGGCGGTTGGTTTACAGACTTAACCCTATTGCCAGTCGGATGTCCTCCTGAAAGGCATGGAGGGATGCGGTAAATCCACTGGCTCTGCCCCCGGGAAAAGCGGTGAGGTTATAGGCCTGACGGTAGCGCATGTGTGAATATCCCAGCGTGAGGTACGGCAGAAACTTGCGGTTTTCCCAGCTGATCCGCAGATCCGCCCCGGCCAGCAAACCGCCCCGCGCCGCAAAAAAATCCATATTATTTGCTTCCATGTTATGTCGGTGAAATTGGTGTCCGCCTCGGACGCGCAACCCCATCCCGACCACTTTGCCGAGACGAACCCGATACTCGGAGAAAGCGAAAAAAGGGATGTTATAGTGAACGTACCTGGTGGCCGGATTGGTCAACTTGTTGGCGCGGGTGGGATCAAGGCGTAAGCCTGGAAACCTTCCACGCCGACCGAAGCGCTGATCGGGGCTATCCGATCGGGGCCGTAGAGCGTAAGACTCTGCCGCTTTGTCCCAACCAGCGACGCGTAGCATATCACCAAGATACGTCAGGCACCCCGCTACGTGCCGGTCAAACGGTCCGGGTGCGTATAACAGTTGAGGGAATCCGAACGACAGAAACCGCAGAGCGTGATGCCGTTATCGTCGGCCAGTTCGACGGCAAGGGAGGAGGGAGCCCCCACACTGACCACCAGGCCGATTCCGGCCATCGCGGCCTTCTGGAGAAGTTCGAAGCTAGCCCGGCCGCTGAGTACCAGGACGGTTTGGTGAAGGGGCAACTTTCCTTGTCGGTGAAAGTGGCCGACCAGCTTGTCCAGCGCGTTGTGCCGGCCTACGTCCTCGGCGACGTGAAGGAGTTCGCCGGAGGTGCTGAACAGACCGGCAGCGTGAATGCCACCCGTTCGTTCAAATAACTCCTGTGCTCTCCGTAAACGGTCAGGTAGCTGAAACAGCGTACGGGTACTCACCGACCACCGGGAGGGATCATCGGGGAACGGCAAGGCCTGATAAACCTGTTCGATGGATGTCTTGCCGCATACCCCACAACTACTTGATGTATACGTATGACGATCGAGTGGCCGCAGATTTACTTCGAGGTCACTGGGCCAGTCCAAATTTATGGAATTGCCCTCTTCCTGCGCTCCGTCGCCCAAATCCACACCCTGCGGCAGCAGACCCTCGGAGAATAGAAAGCCATGGGCCAAATCCAGGTCGCGCCCCGGGGTACGCATGGTGATGGCGGCCACGCGCCGGCGCGCACGGTGGTGGATGACGATCTCCAGGGGCTCCTCTACGGCCAGCACGTCGGCCCGCTCCTCTCCACCGTGCGGGGAGTACCGAACGATCATCCTTGATATTTGACCCCCCGAAGAATTTGACATGCTCAACTGTTTATCTTTGCACTCGAATGAAAGAACAAGCAACGGACAACTTACAGCAAGCCATCGCGAACGCCGTTACGGAGGTTCGCCGGGAGTATGCCGAACTTACCGAACAGGACATCACCGAGGCCTACGGAAGGTACCGTACGCACTTCCGGGAACACGAGGATGATCCGCCGGTGTCGAGCCGGGAGGAGATGGATGCTTTGCTGCTGGCGATCTGGGACGTGATCGTGGACCGGGAAACCGAAGGAATAGACGAACCGGACGATTCGCTGGAAGAGTACTACGCAGCCACCTTCGAGGTGCTGCTGCAGGAAAAAACCAATTCGCCCGCCCTGGAACCCATCGCCGTAACCGGTACGGCCGTCGTAGCGGAAACCGATCCCGCGCCCGTCGCCTCCACGGATGACAACGCGGCAGTTAACGCGATCGAGGACGAGGAAACCGAATCCATCGATACGATTTATCGTCTGGAGGTGGTACTGGACGGCAGCCGGCCCCCCGTTACCCGCGTCCTGCTGGTTGATAGCCACGTCACGCAGGCTCAGCTCCACTTTATCGTTCAGGCCGCTATGGGCTGGCGGGGGACGGAGCAGTTCCAGTTTTACCCAAGCAGCAAACAGGAACTTCCCTCCAGCGGGGAAATTTTGCTGCGGGATATGTTCGCCAACGAGCAGGACCATTGCGGCTACGAGTTCGATACGTGGTACCACGATCTCAAACTGGAATCGCGGGAACGTCCCGAGGGTCGCCGGCACTACCCGGTGTGTATCGCCGGGCAGCGCGCCTGTCCGCCGGAGGATATCGGAGGCGTGGCGGCCTACAACGAAATGGTGGAAATTCTGAATCAGCCCGATCACCCGGACTACGCCGAAATGGCGGGCTGGCTGACGCAGGACTTTCACCCCGATGCCTTCAATATTGACCAGGCGAATTTACGGTTGAGCCGGTACCGGGACAGTGCATTTAAGGCAGTGGTGTAAATCGAGTGGGCAGATGGCCGTCGGCCAGTGAGTCTAATTGGCTGTTTATAAGCGTTATACGGATTTCGAATACTGCCTCTTTTTCCAGTTCTTCGGCACCTATCTCGCCGGTGGCTTCGTTTTGCTGCAGTTTTTGAAATTTCTCATCAGCCGCTACGGGGTGGGTCAGGTCTTCATCGATCGGTACCTGATCCTATGGCTCGTCAGTATACCGGCGGTCGCCATATTGATCTACTACGGGGGCAGACTACCCCGGAGGGGCGCGGGTAAGATGTCTAATTGGCCTCGACGTGGTTCCGGCGAATGTGGCTACCAGTGCCCTACTGGCGAGTGTTCTGTTTGGTGGGAAGGCCAAAGCAACCGCGGCGGAGGTGGTGACCATCGAGAATAGGACGGCGGACTCCGAACTCGGGACGGTTTCCCGGTGGCGCTGTAAAATATGGGTCGGCATTCCTTACCTTTCCTCTTTGACAACCTAGCTAACCAACACATGCGCAACTTCTACCTCCTGCTGTTGCTCCTCTGCGGCGCGGCCCTTACCGCCCAAGAGATCGACGAAAAAATCTATTCCTCCCTCGAGTTCCGTAGCATCGGGCCGTTTCGCGGCGGTCGTTCCGCGGCGGTGACCGGGGTGGCCGGTCAACCCATGCTCTACTACTTCGGCGCCACCGGCGGCGGGGTGTGGCAAACCAAAGACGGCGGCCAGACCTGGACCAATATTTCCGACGGCTACTTCGGTGGGAGCATCGGTGCCGTGACGGTAGCCGAAAGCAATACCAACATTCTCTACGTGGGGGGCGGTGAGCAGACCGTCCGCGGTAACGTCAGCTACGGTAGCGGCATGTGGAAATCCATCGACGCGGGTAAGAGCTGGGAGCAGATCGGTCTGGAGAACAGCCGGCACATCTCCCGCGTGCGCGTTCACCCGCGTGATCCGGACCTGGTGTACGCCGCCGTGATGGGCGATCTGTACAAAGACACCGAAGAGCGGGGCGTATACCGCAGCAAGGACGGCGGCGAAAGCTGGGAACGCATCCTGTTTGCCAATGCCGGCACCGGAGCCGTTGACCTCAGTATGGACCCCTCCAATCCACGGGTGATGTACGCCTCTACCTGGACCATTCGCCGCACCCCCTACAGCCTTGAAAGTGGTGGCGAAGGCAGCGGCCTCTGGAAGACGACCGACGGCGGCGATAATTGGACCGAGATCACCGGCAAGCCCGGGCTCCCCAAGGGAACGTGGGGAATCAACGCGGTCTCCGTCAGCCCCGTTGACGCCAACCGCGTTTACGTCCTCGTCGAAAACAAGGAGGCCGGCGGCGTATACGTC
>JBASAV010000631.1:0-3356 GCA_049650785.1 Lewinella sp.
GGCGAAAGCCCTGCCACATCCGATGTCTACCGGCCGGCCCCGTACCTTCGCCCCCGTGAATCGCGAGATCCTCCGCCTGGCCGTACCCAATATCCTCAGCAACATCTCCGTACCGCTGATCTCCAGCTTCGATACGGCGCTCATGGGTGGGCTGGGCGGCACCCACATCGCGGCGGTCGGGCTGGGGAGTATGGCCTTTAACTTCGTCTACTGGAATTTCGGCTTTCTGCGAATGGGCACCACGGGCCTCACCGCCCAGGCCTACGGTCGGGAGAGTCGAGCGGAGCAGGCGCAGGCCCTCATTCGGGGTGCCCTGCTCGCGCTGGTCATCGGGTTGCTGCTGGTGCTGCTACAGCGACCCCTGATTCGCTTTACCGAGTGGCTACTCAACATCCGCCCGGATCAGATCGCCCTGGTGGAGGAGTATTTCTTTATTCGGATCATCGCGGCCCCCGCGGCCCTGCTACAGATGGTCCTGCTCGGCTGGTTCTTCGGGCGGCAGAACGCGATCTGGCCGCTCCTCCTCACGCTGGCGGTCAATTCCTGTAACCTGGCCCTCAGTTACTACCTGGTTGTCGGCCAGGGCTGGGGTATTGCCGGGGTAGCCTGGGGCACCGTTGCGGCACAGTATTTTGGCCTGCTACTGGGTATCGGATTCCTGGGATATGGTAAATGGCGGGAACCCGGCTTCCCCCTTTCCCGGCAGTTGCTTTCCCTGCGCTCCGGCGCCGTCAGTCTGGGGGCTTTCTTCCGCATCAACCGCGACATCTTCATCCGCACGATTTGCCTCACCCTAAGCTTCGCCTTCTTCTATAACCGTGCCAATGCCCTCGACGCTACCACGGCCACCGTCGCGGCCAATGTCATTCTCCTACAGCTGGTCAACTGGTTGAGCTACGGGGTCGACGGTTTTGCCTTTGCCGCCGAAAGTCTGGTCGGTAAGTACGCCGGTGCCGAGCGCAGGCAAGATCTATCCCGGGTGATCAAACTAATCTTCGCCTGGGGCATGGGCCTGGCCGCTATCTACGCCCTGATCTACGGCATCGGAGGCAGCCGTTTACTGGCCCTCTTCGCTCCCGAAGCCAGTGCCGCCGATACGCTGACGGTCACGCTCCGCTACCTTCCGATCCTGATCGCCTTCTGTATCCTGGCCACGCCGTGCTACCTGATGGATGGCATCTTCGTGGGCCTCACCGCCGCCACCGCGATGCGCCAGACGATGCTGCTCGCCTTTGCCGGCTACCTCCTGACCTACTACCTCGTCGGCCGGCACTTCGGCAACTGGGGCCTGTGGGGGAGTCTGCTCTTTTTCATGGTGCTGCGGGCGGGGATGCAGGGGGTTTGGTGGCGACTGGGGTGGGTTAATAGTACGGTAGTAGCGTAGTCTATAGTAGGGTAGTCGGGGCGGCCAGTCTACCCTACTACCGTACTATGGCCTACAGTACTATTCTCTATAGCCTACCGTACTACCCTCCTACCGTACTATTCTACTAAGGGCTACCTTGCACCTATGTTCTATACCTCCATCGCCGAGACGCAAGCAGCCCTGGCCGCCGGGGAACTCACCACGGTAAAGCTCGTAGAGCGCTACCTCGCCAGCATCGGCGATCAGCGGTACCTGAATATCTACGTGGAGGTGTTCGCCGACGAGGCGCTGGATCAGGCACGCAATCAAGATGGGCGCCGGAGCGCAGGTGAAAAGCTGGGCAAACTGGCGGGCGTAATCATCAGTATCAAGGATGTCATTTGCTACGCTGACCACATCGTGAGTGCCGGATCAGCCATTCTGGAGGATTTCACGAGCCCGTACACGGCTACCAGCCTACAGCGACTGCTGGACGAGGACGCCATCGTAATCGGCCGCACCAACTGCGATGAGTTTGCCATGGGCAGCGGCAACGAAAACAGCCATTACGGCCCCACCCGCAATGCCGCCGACCCCGCCCGCGTACCCGGGGGCAGTAGCGGCGGTGCGGCGGTATCGGTTCAGGCCAATACCTGTCTGCTCGCCGTAGGTTCCAGTACCGGCGGATCGGTGCGGCAGCCGGCCAGCTTCTGTGGCATTTACGGTTTTAAGCCTACCTACGGACGCATCAGCCGCCACGGCCTCATCGCCTACGGTAGCAGCTTCGACCAGATCGGACTGCTGGCCCGCGACCCCGCCGATATCGCGCTGGGTCTGGAGATCATTGCCGGGGCTGATTCCTTCGATGCCACCGCACCCGATAAGGAGGTACCCCTGTATAGCCAAGTAACGAGTACTGGCCCGAAGCGGATCGCCTACTTCCCCGACGTACTCGAAAACGAAAGCGTGGACCCGGCCATCCGGCAGACGACAACCGACGCGCTCGACCGCCTACGCGAGGAAGGGCATAGCGTTCACCCCGTCACCTTCGACTACTTCGATTACGTGGTCCCGACCTACTACGTGCTCACCACCGCCGAGGCCAGCAGCAATCTCAGTCGGTACGACGGCATGCGCTACGGCTACCGCAATCCGGACGCCGAAACCCTGGAGGAGACGTATAAACAGAGCCGTTCGGAAGGGTTCGGCCCGGAAGTGCAGCGGCGCATTCTGCTTGGCACCTTCGTGCTCAGTAGCGGCTACTACGATGCCTTCTACGGTAAGGCTCAGAAAGCGCGACGGGTCATCCAGGAGCAGCTTCGGGCCATTCTGGCCAATCATGACTTCATCCTCATGCCGGTATCGCCCAGCCAGCCCTGGCCGGTAGGTGACCAGATCGACGACCCCGTAGCCAACTACCTGGCCGATATCTATACCGTGCTGGCTAATCTCGCGGGATTGCCGGCCATTGCCATCCCGGCCGGTACCGAACCGGATGGCCACCTTCCCGTGGGTTACCAGTTGATGGCGGACCTGTGGCAAGAGGAAGCGTTACTCGCCTTCGTACGTCGGTAGTCCCCAAAAAAAACGGCGACGAGCCGTAGCCCGTCGCCGTTCGCGAAAGCGATAAAGATTGCTTATTCCGGAACGGTCAGGGTTCCGTCCGCTGCTTTCTCCTGCAGTTGTTCATTGGCGGTGATACCTACTTCCACGCGACGGTTGGCGGCACGGCCTTCGTCGGTGTCGTTGGTAGCAACGGGGAGGGTTTCACCGTGTCCGACGGTCTGCATACGCAGACGGTCGATGCCGGTCTCGGCGAGATAATCGGCAACGCTGGCGGCACGCTGCTCGCTCAGGCGCTGGTTGCTTTTGTCGCTACCTACACTGTCAGTGTGACCGTCGATCATGATGTCGGTCTCGGGGTACTTCTTGAATACATCGGCCATCCGGGTCAGCTCGGCTTTGGAAGCTTCGGTCAGGCTGTAATCACCGAATTCAAAGAGGATACCGC
>JBASAV010000632.1:0-3135 GCA_049650785.1 Lewinella sp.
GGCGGATAATCAAAGACTATGAGCGAACGGTAGAAAATTCGGCCGGCTTCGTTTTTATGGCTAATATACAGATGGTCCTTTCGTCATTATCTAGATTTGATCCCTGAAATTTTTAGACACGCTCTAAGCCTTTGGTAGCATCCAATCGCCGGTTCATACAATAAGCTACAGCCCCCGGACCTTAAGTATGGGTTCAGTTCCATCACTATGCACAAAGTCCGATTTCTCTTTCTTTCGCTGATTGTTCTGCTATTAATGCCGGAGTACGGTGAGGCACAACGACGAAGAAAGCGGAATGAAGACAGCTGGCCACCCGAACGTGGCTACAGCCGGTTGTTTCTGGGTGGAGCGCTACAGGACGTTTTCGAGCGGCACTACGATTTCTGTGGCTTCACCAAGGCGGAAGGGCCACGGGACTACACGCCGCCCACCATCGAGAAATTCCTTGGCTCCCGTACCCTGCGCACGCGCGTGGAGAAAGCCAATATTAACGGCGGCGGCTTGCTGAGCTATGTATTTTCCCAGCGGGAGACGACCGCTGACTTCGACGATATCCGCTACAACCCCATAAACCTGCTGTTCACCGAAACAGAAGGTGTCGACCTGATGCCTCAGCCCCGGGAGGGCTTCGATTCATTCGTGCTGACCAAAAACTGTGGCGGCTACTTAAAGTCCGCCCTCGACGTGGGGTTGAAGCCTCCCTACGCGGCCTTTGCCGCCGCGCTGGACACGGATGCGAAACGCAACAGCAGCGTGCTGGCGATGGCGGGCAGCTTCGAAAGCCCCCTGAGCGAGATACTGGGAGCTAATGACGACCGGACCACAGAATTGATGGCGCGGCTCTGGCAGTTCTATCAGGAGCATCCCGAGTACGGTGGGGAGGCGTACTACCTCCGGCAGTTTGACGGCCTGGTCATCAAACACCTGACCGACAGCAAGGAGATCATGGCCGCCGAGCAATCCGTCGGTCTCAACGTGGCCCTTCCCTTCACCGCCAAATTAGACGCCAGCCTGTCCCACCGGCGCGAAAACGAAAATAGCTTCTCGGCCACGGACTGGGAAACCATCGTTTACACCGATTTTGAAGGTCCGTACACCCGCGAGAAGCTCTTTTACCGGCTCCCCGATCCCAACGAAATTGCGGATTACTTCGCCAATCTTTCCGCGGTAGCCGAGCGGACGGTTCCCCTGCGGGAGGCCGCCGCCCACCGGCACACCGTCGAAGTACCGGGTCTGCCCGCCTCGCTCGCCGGCGCGGGCTGGCAACTGCATAACGTTGGGGTAGGTGTTTACCAGGATCCTCCGAGCCTGACGGTGGAGGCCGACAACGAAGGCCTATCCTTTTCGGTAACGGGTTATACCGCACCCACGCTTTTCCAGGAACGCCAGATCGAAGCCGTGCCCGTATCCTACGACCTGGTTCTTCCCGCCTCGGGTGCGGTACCCGAACTCCGTATCCCGGTGCTGCAACGGATCGGTACCAGCGCCCACCCGGTGGTCAATCTCGTAGGCACCCGCTTCGAACTGCACCGGCGCAACAGTGGGCAATACTCCTTCCAGTGGCACCTCACCCTCAACGTGGACGATAAGGAAAACCCATTAGACGCGCAGGGGCAATTTGCGGCCCACCAACTGGTGGTAGGCGGGCGGAACGATAAACTCGACGCCACGATCGTCAGAGCGGAATACGACGAGCGCCGAGCCGTGCTGAACGTCACACTGGAAAGTGAGCGGAGCTGGCCACTGAAAATGATTGACGATCGGAATATGCGGACCTTTCCCGTCGAGGCGGAACTGGCCTTACCCGTGAAGGATGGCTATAGCGTGTGCCGCCGGCCGCTGGTTGCCCGGCTGGCTGTGCCGCGAATACGCGTGCAGTCCACGCCACCGATCCAGACTATCCCGCTGTCCCGGGGTCTTGAGCAAGGTTGAAGAATTCGTCCAGGGCGGGGGTAATGACGATCTCCGTACGACGGTTGCGAGCGCGGCCTTCCGAGGTGTCATTGTCACCACGAGGATCGTTATCCGCCCGTCCGGCGGCCGTGAGCCGGTAAGGATCCACGCCAAAGTCCTGAACCAATTCGCGGACGACGGACGCCGCACGCATGGTGCTCAGTTCCCAGTTGTCACGGATGGTACTGCTGCGGACCGGTACATTATCCGTATGGCCTTCCACGATGATACTCAGATCGCTGTGATCGTTGAGTACCTGACTTACCTTGTCTAGAACCCGCTCCGAGGCTGGGTTAAGCCGGGCCGAGCCACTGCCGAAAAGCAGATTGTCACTGATACTCACGTGGACCTTGCCGCCGCGAACCTCGACCTGCACGTCCTCGTCATTGATGTTATTCAGGCTACGCTTCAGATTCATGACCAGGGCCAGGGCCATACTGTCTTTCCGTTGAATACTCCGGTTAAGCTCATTGATACGGGTCGTTTGCCCACTGATGGACTGCAGGCTCTCCCGGATACTCGTGGCTCCCTCTTTCGAAATGACGGAAAGGTCTTCCATACGGTTGAGCAGGTCACCGTTCGTACGCTGCACCGTCTCGAGCTGACTACGGATCAAATCATTTTCCCGTTCGGTACTGACCAGTTTATTTTCCAGTTCGGTGATCTTGGACTTGTTGCAGCCTAAACAGGCTAGTCCCAGAAGCAATAGCGTTACAATTTTCATTTGGTATAGATTTCGTGGTGCAATAACGGACTTTACCCCCGTAGAGTGCGCCGGCAGGTCAGGAATCGAAGACTACCTCGGTGGCGCCGTAGCCGTACTTCGGGTGGTAGTCGTTGGAAAATTTGCGTACGAAGGGAACATGCTCGAGCTTCTGGTGAATCTCCGTTTTTAAGATGCCATTGCCGAGACCGTGTATAATATAAACTCGTTCAACGTCCAGGCGCAGTGCCTGATCGACGAAGCGGTCGAAGTGCTCCATTTGCAGAGACAGCACTTTGTCTTTGGGGACCGATGCCGCATCGTCTACTAGGGCGGTGAGGTGGAGATCCAGCACCGGGTCGAAATCGCCACGCTCCTGCAGCGACGGCGGCCGGTTTACTTCAGACTTCGGGGCGGGCTGTTTCTTGAGTTGAGCCCGGGTTATTTCCCGCAGGGTTGAGCCCAACGCACCACGGTCG
>JBASAV010000633.1:0-6845 GCA_049650785.1 Lewinella sp.
CCCCAAAATCAAAACACACTAATGTACCCCAAATGCACCTTGGGCGCACCCAGGTCCAGCCGGTTGCCATCGCTGTTGCGATGACCCAAGCCCAGGCTTAGGGCAAAGATCCCCGCCCCCGTATCAAAGTTGACGCCGGCACCGAAGCCGATCGGGTAGTCTACCGGCTGGTTCGGGTTCTTGACGCTGCGGTAGTTGCGCCGCGCAGCATCGACGAAGGTGTACAGGAAGGCCCTTTCCCCCAGTAACAGACGAAACTCCGCGGTGAGAATTTGGTAGTCCGTCGCGAAGAGTTCCTGCTCCTCAAAGCCCCGCATCAGGCGCGCGCCACCGATCCGAAATTGCTCGTTAGCGAGTACGGGTTGAGAAGTAATCAGAGCCTCCGATCGGAAGCCCAGATAAACCACCGTACCTACCAGCGGGTCGAAGTAAAAATCGAGCGCCGCCCCCACCTGATACTGTGTACTGCGCTGTGTCAGGCTATCGGCCACTTCCCCGCCGAAGTCCAGGTTGCGGAGGCGACGAAAGCCGGCCGCGGTGCTTAGGTCGACGGTGTAGCCCCGCCGCGGACTAAAGCGCCGGTCGGTGCGGGTACGGCGAACTTGCAAACCAAAGAAGGAACGATTCACCCCGAGGGTGTCTGGCAGCAGGCCATCTACCAGGCGGGCGCTATCCACGCCGGGTACGATCGTGCGGCGCTGCTCCCAAAACGCGGAGAGCCGGTCGTTGCCTTCGCGGAGGTAGGTGGCGGCGAGGTGCCAGTTTAGGTTGAGGAAGGAGGTATCCCGCCGGTACAATTCCAGCTCCCCCTCAAAGCCGAAGGGTAAGCCGAAAAGGAAGGGGTACTCCAGGCCGACCTGTAATTCCTGCGTCTGCGGCTTTAGTTGCTCGAAACGGGCGGCAATCCGCTCACCCTGCCCGAAACCGTTGTACAGCTCACCGTTCAGTTCGCCGGTGATCAGTAGGTTTTCGGTTTGGTTACTGTTGGGCAGAACACCGATCACGAAGTCGAAGCGACTGGCCGCCCGGCGGCGGAGGGGTAAATCGATGTAGGCCAGACTATCCCGAAAACTGACCGTCGGTTCCCCCTCCACGGATACGTACGGGAGCTGGGCCAGGCGCTCCCGGAGCCGGCGGATACGCCGCTGGCTGTAGGCCTCCCCGGGTACTAACCCTAAGTAGCGCTCTAAAAAAGCATCCCGGACGCGGACCTCCTCGGGAACGCGTACGTCACCGATCCGAATCAGCGGCCCGGTCTGGACATCTACCGTTGCCGATAGCGCCCCGGCTTCGCTGTACTCGATGTCGATCAATCCCACCGACGTGAAGGGGTAACCATCCGCCCCCGCCCGGGAAATGATACTATCGCGAACCGCCGACCAGGCTTCCGGGGAGAAGCGACGGCCGCCGCCAAATCGGCGCTCCCGGAAGCCGGCGCGCCGTGCCCACGTCCGGACGTTATCGTCCGCCGGCAGCGATAGTTGACCCCAAGCGTAGCGCGGACCGCGGTGTAAAACAGCCGTCAGCTGACGTGGCCCGGAAGGATATAGACTATCCACGGAGGCTTCCCAGTAGGCGGCTTCCTGATGGTCCAATCGCCATTCTTCCAGGTACGTGAGGACGCCCAGGCTATCGTCGAAGGAGTCGGGGTGCCGGTTGCGATGATCGAAGTCCGTGGCGATCAACTCCAGTTTCCACGGGCTCGCTTCCTGCGCTCCGGCGCAAAAAGAAAAAAGCAGAGCCAGCGTGAGCGATAGGAGGCGCATATCAATCCTGCAACGACCCCGCACGGCGCCTTAGCGTACGGGACAGGTTGGAAAGCAATGCCATGGCGGCCAGTAGCATAGCGACTCGCGCGGTCAGGTCACGAAAGCGGACGTATGGGGTGATGGCATCGTTGAGCTGCATGGTCCCGTTCAGGTAGCCGCGCTCGTCGTAGTAGGTCTGGCTGTCGATGTGGCCGCGTTGATCGATGAAGGCACAGGCACCGAGGTTGGCGGAGCGCATGATCGGCCGGCGCGTCTCGATGGCCCGCAGGCTGGCGATCCAGAGATGCTGGCGGTGGCCGGCGGTGTTGCCCCACCAGCCGTCGTTAGTCATCACGAAGGCAGCCTCGGCACCCTCCCGGACGTAGCCCGTGAAGTACTCGCCGAATACGCTTTCGTAACAGATGACCGGGGCGATGGCAGCTCTTTCTCCGATGAGGGGCGTGCGCTCCGACTGGGTACCGTAGCCGGCCACGCTCCCGCCGAGACTATTGACGAGCGGTTCGAGGAAGAACAGCACGTTGCGGAAGGGGAAGCTTTCGGCGCCCGGCACGAAGACGCCCTTGCGGTAGGTTTGTACATCGCTCGTGCCGAGGTCGAGCTGCAGGGCGCCGTTGAGTCGTTCCACGGCGATCTCGCCACCGTCCCGGGCGGGGTAGAAGCGGACGGCCTCGGAGTACGATTCACCGGGAGCGAAGAGGTAATACCCCGCATAACCCGTGACCAGGTACCGGAGCTTGTCAGCCGGTAAATCGTTTTGTAGGGCGCCGAGCGCAGGGGAAATAAGTGGATCCGATTCGTCTATCTGTGAAAAGCTCGTTTCCGGGAATACGAGATAGTCGACCGGTCCGTCGGATGCATTGAGGGCGGTACGGCTCAATCCCAGAAAGACCTCCAGTTGGCTCTCGCCGTCGGCCCGAAACTTTTCGTAGTGGGGTTCGAAATTGGGCTGGATGGCGCTTACCCGGATGGTCTCCCCCGCCGGGGCCGTGTAGGTAAAGTACCGAACGAGCGAGCCGGCTAACGGAAGGATCAGGGCTAACGTCAAGTAGACCGGGAATCTCCGGGAGCGGCGTGCCAGGTAATAGCGGAGTACGAGCCAGTTAACTCCCAGGATCCAGGCACTACCCCCCAGCACGCCGGTGACTTCGTACCACTGTACCAGGGAGGGAAATTGAGCGAAGCCGTTGCCGAGGGTGAGCCACGGCCAATTGAGTGACCAGTTGTAATGAAAGTGCTCGAAGGAGAGCCAGAAGGCGATGAGGGCCAGGTAGCTGACGCGGGGTGACATGCGGCTGGTCCAGTGGAAGAGCATCCACGGAATGCACATCAGGGCACTATTGACCACCACGGCGAAAATACCGGCGAAGAAGGCCGTGTTGGTGACCCAGAAGGTGGCCAGGATATTGTAAAGGAGAAAGGCGTTAAATCCGTGCCAGACAACGGTGCGCGTTCGGATGGCCTGCCGCTGAATAAGAAATAATGGAACCCAGGCTATTAGCAGGAGAAACGGAAAGGGCAGGTAACCGGGGAAGCCGAGACCGAGTAGGACGCCGGAAGCCGTGGAATAGCCGAAACGCCGGTGCGCGGCGCGTTCCCCATTTCGGATAACCAGCAGACTCACACCCGCCCACAGCGTCAGGTAGAGAAAGAGGGGGAGATATCCCCAAAGCTCCTCCTGTTGCGTCAGGGCATACATCCGGTACGCCAGGAAAGCGGCAACGATAAGGCTAGCGAAGGCGTAGAGGGTGCGGGATCGCATGCCCGCAAAGATAGATCATTGCTTACCGGCCATGACCTGGCGGAGGATCGACAGCGAATTGATCTCCCGCATGCCTTCGATGTGGTAGCGATAGTAGCGCAGGAGGTCGGTGAGCAGGCCGCTGCGTTCATCGCGGGTGGTGGTAATCTCGCTGAGTTCATCGCGATCGGCGTGGAGTAGGCGGTACATCAGGGCACTGCGCTTTTCGTCGAGGTACTCGGTGTGGCCGGGGAAACTGCCGATGAACTGCCCCTCCTTGAGATCGAAGATGGGGGTCGACTCGGAATGGGAGCCGGAGGGGAGAAAGCCCAGGTGAGCGGTCAGTTCGAGCAGGAAGTGCAGGTGAATGTTGACCGTGGGGCCCGTGGTGCTATCGAGGAAGGCGAAAGATTCGTGTAGAAACTCGAAGAGAGCGGGGTTCTCCTCGGACTCCCGAATGCTGTTGCGGGCTACCTCCAGCATGAACAGGCCGATGGTGCCGCGCTCTACTTCGAAGGGGATACGGGTGTAGATGAGGGAGGGGCGGACTTCCTTGATGCGGGTTATGTCCTTGCCCGGCCGCTCGTAAGCGATGAGCTGGACGAGGTTCATCAGTTGCAGCTTGCTGGCGGGCGTGCTGCTGCGGGCCTTGCGTACGCCGCTGACGATGTACTTCCGGATGCCTCGTTCCTCGGTATACACCTCGAGAATGAGGGATGACTCCCCGTACTTGACGGAGCGGAAGATGATGCCGCGGGTTTTCAGGAGCATGGGGAAGTAGGATGGTTGAAGGAGGAAGTACAAGGTACAAAGGGCCGCCGCGGGAGGGTGGTGAATCGGGTTGGTTGGTTTCGCCTAAGTTCTTATGATACACCGCAGATTTCGCGGATTGGGGCGCTGATTTTTTGCTCCGCAAGAGGACATGGATCAGGCGGATCACCCCGCTGCGCGGTGTGGGGGATTCATCGCCGAGGCACAGCATACGCCGAGTTGGTGTGGCTTTGCCCTACCGGTTGCCACAGGTAGGTGGCGCGAGATGGGGGGTGAGTCTGCTACGGCCCTGGAAGGGTCGGTTCCCGGCTAGCGAGGTTTGCCACCGCGGAGCGGCGGCGGGCCGCGCGAAAAACCATACCTGGCCTATTCCCCTTAACTAGATGTCATTTGGCAACTACAACTACCCTAGCTAACTTTGTGTTAGCAATAGTTGTCAAGGCAATTAAAATTTTCGATTATGACTCAGACCGTTCCAAATACCTCCACCCAGGTTTCCACCGACGCTTTCCCGATGAACGGGACGGATTATTTTGAAATGCTGGTCGGCAATGCCCGGCAGTCGGCCCACTTTTACCAGACGGCTATGGGCTTTCAGCCGCTGGCTTACTCCGGCCTCTCCACGGGCATTAAGGATCGGGAATCGTATGTCTTGCAGCAGGATAAAATTCGGCTGGTGTTGACTACGCCGCTGAAGCCGGGTACCGATATCGGCAAGCTGATTGATACGCACGGGGATACCGTACGGACGATCGCGCTTTGGGTAGACGATTCACGTATTGCCTATAAGACCGCCATTGAACGGGGGGCAGAGTCGCACTTCGAGCCACGGGAGGAGAAAGATGATAAGGGTCATGTGGTTCGCTCTGCGGTCAAGAGCTACGGGGACGCTATTCACGTATTTGTGGAGCGTTCAGCCTATGACGGTATCTTCCTTCCCGGTTTTGTAGCCTGGGAACCCGAATACCGGCCCGAACCGGTGGGGTTGAAGTACGTGGACCATATGGTCGCCAACGTTGACGAAGGCCAGATGAATAAGTGGGTGGATTGGTACGCGAACGTACTTGGATTCAAGCAATTGATCAGCTTTGACGACAAGGACATCAGCACCAAGTACACCGCCTTGATGAGCAAGGTAATGTCGAACGGAAACGGGCGCATCAAATTTCCGATTAACGAGCCGGCGCCCGGACTCAAAAAGTCGCAGATCGAAGAATACCTGGAATTTCACGGCGGTGCCGGTATTCAGCACATCGCGGTCGCTACGGATAACGTCGTGGAGACCGTCACGCAACTCCGTAACCGCGGCGTAGAGTTTTTACGCGTACCGGATACCTACTACGATACCCTCCTGGATCGGGTAGGGGAGATTGACGAGTCCATCGAACCACTCCGGGAGCTCGGTATTCTGGTTGACCGCGACGATGAGGGCTACTTACTGCAGATTTTTACCCGGCCCATCGGTAGCCGCCCCACGGTTTTCTACGAGATCATCCAGCGGAAGGGAGCTACCAGCTTTGGTAAGGGCAACTTCAAGGCACTCTTCGAGGCTATCGAGCGCGAGCAGGAGATTCGGGGTACTTTGTAGTACGGTAGTGGGTAATCGGCTGGCTTCGCCATTTGGTGTAGTACGGTAGGCAAGATTATGGTAGGTTTCCTACGGTAGGGAATCCTATACACCAACCCGATGATTTACCGGTCGCGCCTACCGTACTACCCCGCTTGCAAAGCAAGCGACTAATGTGTACCGTATTGTTCATCTACCGGACTACCCCGCTTGCAAAGCAAGCGACTACCGACTACCGTACTAACCTATTCCGGTTCGAAGCCCAGGATGATGTTGAACGTACTCAGGTTGCCGTTCTCGGAGAGGTCCGGATTTTTGTCGAAGCCGTAACCCCAGTCGAAGCCTAGGGTACCAAACATGGGTAAGAAAACCCGGGCACCGAGACCTACGCTCCGCTTCAGGTCAAACGGGTTGAAATCACGGGATGTCCGCCAGGCATTACCGCCCTGCGCAAAGGCCAGTACGAAGATCGTACTCGACGGGTTCAGGCTAAGGGGGTACCGAAGTTCAACCGTGTACTTGCTGAAAATGGGGGTAGCGATCTTACGCGTACCACCGGTTTGGGTAGTAATGAAGTTATTGGGCAAATCCTCGATCTCGTAGCCACGCAGACTGATAATGTCCACACCGGCGAAGGCGAACTGCTGGTTGTTGACTCCGTCACCACCCAACTGGAAGCGTTCGAACGGACTCACACCGATATCACCGTCGTAGCTACCCAGGAAGCCAATCTTGGCCTGAGTTTTGAGGACGAGCTTCTGATTGCCGGTAAGCGGTGTGTACCACTCGGCATTCAGGCGCCATTTGTGGTATTCGACGTAGCGGAAACGCTCTTCTACGTCCGCCAGCTGTTCCGGATCGTCGCGAATCCCGAGGTTGCGATAGGGCGGGGTAGCCTGCAACGACAGCTCGATATTGGAGCCCTGTTTGGGGTAGATCGGGTCGGTCGCCGTATTGCGGGACAGCGAGAACTGGAAGCTAAAGTTGTTGTAGTTACCGG
>JBASAV010000634.1:0-3735 GCA_049650785.1 Lewinella sp.
CAGCGCAGTACAACGCTGTCTCCGACAGCGCAAGCAAGAAGCTGCCTCTGACTGCGCGGACCGACCATAGAGTGACCCATGTGGTGATTGGAGCAGGTTCACCCGCAAACCAACACGACAAAACTGTCCTCCCGCGCCCCGGCGCCCAACTACCGACAGAGCGGTTCCTCCCTATTTTCGGACACCCAATTAGTGACAAGCCCAGGGCGCCGAAGCGCAGGGAGTAAGTCACTTTCAAGCCCGGTAGGCCCCAGCCGGAACATTCTTAAGCCGAAAATTGCCAGCAATCCCCTCCCCGGCCCCATCGTTTGAGTAAGTAAGAACCCTATCTTTGGGGACCACTCACTTTGCTTTTACATGCGCCATTTAGTTATGTGGCTGCTGTTTACGACTTATTGGTCGGGAATGGCGGGCCAGGATTTGCCGTTTCCGGTTAACGTAACGGACCTAAACGTCTCTGTCCGAAATAGTGACTACTACTTACTCGAACGCGATGATTTCTATTACACGGTAGGGGGAGGTAAATGCGTGTACTACGGCACCGAAACCGAATCCCCTAAGGAGCTTTACTGCGCACCCGCTGATATTTCGCTTAGATCCGCCGGCGAGGCCATTTACTTTCTCGCTTACAACGATCGGGTGGATTCCACTTTCGTCCTCCGCGCCTCTATGGATGATCCGGAGGTGTTGATACCGATCGCTGACTTGCGAGGGAGGGTGAAGGTGTCCCGGTCCATAACGGAGAATGCCCTGCTCTGCGTAGATAGCCAGGACCGTATGCTACGTATCGACCAAAACGGCGAGCTAGAAATTCTGTATGAATTTTCCTATGAAGTGACGGACCGCCTTTTTTTCCGCGATTCCGGACGGTACGCTTTTTTGTACACTACTTACTCGCTGATCGTAACGGACGGAACGGCCGCCGGCACGCACGTGCTACGGGATGAAGTGCTGACGGCCCTGCCAAGAACCTTTCTCTTAGGTGAGGAGGTGTACTTGGACATAGACAGCGATGTGCTGTACCGCTACCATCCCGATCAGGCGGAGAAATTGCAGTCGGTTCATACCGCACCCGAGGGCGATACATACTATAGCCTTACCGGGTATCTTCTGCGGGACGACCGGCTACTCTTTTTTGCACGTGATGACAATAACGATTACGTCCTGATGCGAGCGGAAGCCGGTGCCGCCGCCCCGGTGCCGGTCCGCCAGGGAATAGACGGACCCGTACTGCGCGTTTCCTCTCCCGACGATATGCAACTCCTACCCGGTAGTGAACAGGTACTGTTGCAAAGGCAAGATGCGTCGGGTGAACTGGTGATGACAGACGGGTCCGATACCGGATTCGTGGTGGTCGATCTCGGTGGAGAGGAGCTCACTAACAGAGCGTATTGTAGAGGTCTTGCGGGCGGCGACATGATCTATTCGGTGCGCGACTCGGAGGGGGACAATCGTCTGCGGTACTACCGCTACGGGGAGGGGGTGAAGACCGTATCCGGAGGGCATGACCTGGAGTACAAAATTTCCCGGCTGAGAGAATACGGTGGCGCGATTTTCTTCCAGACGGGGGCGGATAACAAAATGTACCGGCTGGAAAAGACGGAACTAAGTCTGCAATTTTATGCCGATCTGCCGGGGAGCATGTTCTTTCACCTCATCACCGACGATGGTTTGGCTCTGATGACGGAAGGGCACATTACACGAAACAAGGACGTAGTGTCTCTGGACCTTACCGCCACCGCTCCGGTGCAACCCTCCATAGTCGTCGCAGGCGCTAGCACCCGCGAGATAATGGCACTCAAGGGGGGATACCAGATATTTTCTACCAACCACGCCGGAAAAGCGGAAATGTACCGAACGAACGGAACGGTAATTGGTACGGAATTCGGCTATACCCTTTTTCCCGGGACGGCAGACGCCCGCATCTCCAACCTGTACTCGGGTCGGGATGCCCTCTACCTTGCAGGAGAAAATGAGCTTGGTGCCTTTCGCACCGAAAGCTACGATGCCCTGCGAGACCTCAGTGCCGCCGATCGGCCGGACACTTACATCGGGTCGGTGGGGGAAGCGGCCGTGTTTCAGCGGGGGGATTCCCTTATCTTCAGCGGAACGGATCATATCCATCGAATGGGGGCTGAATCGATAAGCACGAACGGCGTGCCGTGGATGGTGGCGTATTCCCAGCCCGTTATTCAGAACGGATACGTCTATTACACCCGCTACCAATACAGTAGCTTCAACAACAGTTCCACCACCAACCTGATGCGCGTTGACCCGGTCGGTGGTGGTGGCGGGTCGTTCATGAGCCATCCACGCAGCGGCACGCGCGAGGACGAGAAACCCCTGCACCTGGTTTCGAAAAACGACACGCTATACTACACCGTACAGTCCCCGAACAGCACGGATATGGAGTGGCAGGCCGTAACGGAGACGGGAGAGCAGGTCATGCACGGAGGTGTCCCGTACACCGAGAACGTACAGGGGGCACGCGCGCATAACTATAAGGTGTATTTCGCCGCCGACAATGAGACGGGCAAGCGGGTCTTAGTCCGTACCCAAGCCCACACGAATACCGAGGTGCTCGGGGAGCTGGCCGAAGAAGAAGCGTTACAGGACGTATTATTTCTTGACGGAATGGCCGTCGCCCTCACCAATCGGCGCCTGATCGATGTGCGCACGGGGAAAACTACTTTCACGGCTCCGGAGGGAATAAGCATGCAGGAACTGGCGGATCTTGGCGAAGAGTATCTCATACTTACCGTCAAGGGGGGACGGAAGGGTTACTACACTCTCCCCGTTGGTGAAAATCGGATGCGGCCTTTGCTAGCCGAAGCCGGGGATTACGACCCTGCCCAAACTTTGAAGGTGATCGGTAGTGCCACGCTGCTGGAAGGTACCCGATCCGGGCAGCGCTTCTTCGAACTATATGACGCCCGGACGAAGAAGAAGTACGCGTTGGGTAGTATTTCCGAAGAGCGGCTACCGGCGGGTGCCGGACAGCTTACCGGCGTATACCGGAATGAATTCTTCTACCTCTTCCCGGACCCGGAACTAGGGTTAGAGCTTCACCACTTCCACGCCCCGGGAACCATATCGGTCGAAGGAACCGTCTACGAGGATCTGGATGGCGACAAACAGCGAGATCCGGAGGAACCCACGATCGCCAATCAGCGCATCAGCGTCGACGGGCCAAATCCGTTTGCAGTGTTCACCGACAGTGACGGGAAGTACCGAATCGCGCTCAACGATGAAAGTGCCTATACCCTCCGGATCGCCGGTGGGGAATGTTATGTGGGCCCCGCCGACCAAGCCTACACCATCGATACGGTGGCGGGTACGTCCATCCGGCTGGATATACCGGCGCTGGCAACCGGGAATACCGGTAGCATCACGCCTATGCTGGCTTCCGCCCCGGCCCGGTGTGGCTTCACCGTTCCTTTCTGGCTGTCGGTGGTTAACACCAGTTGTGGCGTGGCATCGGGTCGCGTAGACGTGCAATTGCACGAAGACGCGGTACTGGTACACGCCGGTAGCGAGCCTGCGCGCCGCTATGACGGGCTGGTGAGCTGGGATTTTGCCGACCTCTTACCCGGCCAGACCTACCGGGTACAATTGCAGCTGCGTATGCCCGACGAGACCTTCGCCGGGCAGCCCATTGAGATGCCGGTCACGACCGAATCCACCACCGGGGGCCTGACGGTCCGCGATACCTTCCTCTACGACGATATCCTCCGC
>JBASAV010000635.1:0-4490 GCA_049650785.1 Lewinella sp.
AAATGCTGCAGCACCGGACGCGGCTGCCATTAAGTTACGCCGCGACCCTTACCACTGGAATCTGGGACAACACCGAAATCATGCCTTCCACGGAGGCTGCTTTGGAGGGAGTTCCGTACCAGGCTTCCGGATTGTCTGCCGACCTTTCTCCTGCGCTCCGCCGCCCAAACAGTTCCGTAGAATCCGCAACCACCTACCCTAAAACGAAATCCAAAACCATGAGTACCTACAGCGATCCCAAAGACCTACGCACCTTCGGCAAGATCACCGAATGGCAGGAAGAGATGGGTGAAAACTTCTTCAAGTGGTACAGTGGTGTCACGGAAGGTGACAGCGCCCTAACCGAACGCGAAAAGGCCCTGATCGCCCTGGCCGTGAGCCACGCCATCCAGTGCTCCTACTGCATCGATGCGTACACCACCAACAGCTTGCAAGCCGGCGCCGACGAGGAACAGATGATGGAAGCCGTACACGTAGCCGCCGCCGTCAAAGCCGGTACGACGCTGATCTATGCGCGGCAGATGCAGCGACAGGTGGAGAAGGTTACTATGTGAGTATAGATTTGTGATTGGCGATTGGCGATTGGTGATTGGCGATTGGCGATTCGTGATTTGCCCGCATTACCACGTATGCGAGTTACTGCAAACATATCACTCAGCATTCTTCCGGATTCTATGCCGATCAGATGTTTGTCCGGGATATCTGGATTTTGGTAATCCTGATCTAGTGGTGCGGCACTGTTTAAGGGGTAAAATCTTCTACGATCTTCCATTGAGTACGAGCCTAGCGAGCATCACCGCAAATAACTTATCGTATTTCTTCCTTCACTAAGCGCAAATCGTCGGCATTGGTAAGGGGGGGTATCCATCACGGCCAACAATCCGGTAGCAGAAGTCTTTACGTAAAGGGAAGGGCGGGAGCGAGCGTTACGCGCAAAACGAACGCAGCGGGCATCTACCCAAATCTCTTATCGTTCTTCTTAAACCACCAATCGCAAATTGTATGGGCGTAAAGCAAAAAACCACCAGTCTGAAACGCAAAGGCTCCGATCTGAGCCGCGGGTACGTGCAGTTGAACGTACTGAACGGAAAGGACGTGGCGGACGCCCAGCTTCCTCGCTTTAGCGAGCGGGTAGCTGAATTGGGTCACCGACCCTTTAAGCCCACGGAGATCGAGATCTTTCAGCTGAACATCGGAAAGCTTTGTAACCAGACCTGCGCCCACTGCCACGTGGATGCCGGACCGGACCGCAAGGAGGAAAACATGAACCGGGAGGACCTGGAACTGTGTCTCCAGGTGATTGCTGCTACGGCATCCATCACGACGGTCGATATTACCGGCGGGGCACCCGAGATGAATCCGCACTTTCGCTGGTTCGTGGAGGAGTGTACGAAGCTGGGGAAGCAGGTCATCGACCGGTGTAACCTGACCATCATCATGGCCAATCCGAAGTACCGCGACTTACCTGAGTTTTTGGCAAAGCACCGGGTACAGGTGGTGTCGAGTCTGCCGTACTTCAGCAAGGGCCGAACCGACGGGCAGCGTGGCGACGGCGTCTTCGAAGATTCGATCAAGGCGCTGCAGCTACTGAACGGCGTGGGCTACGGGGATCCGGAGACCGGACTAAAACTGGACCTGGTGTTTAATCCTTCCGGAGCCTACCTGCCCGGTAAGCAGGAAACGCTGCAGGCCGAATTCAAACGGCAGCTTAAGCGCAAGTACGATATCGTCTTCAACGAACTGTACGCGATCACGAATTTGCCGGTGAGCCGCTTTTTGGACTACCTGCTCGAAAGCGGCAACTACGGAGAGTATATGCAGAAACTGGTAGATGCCTACAACCCCGCTACCGTGGAGGGACTGATGTGCCGTAATACCATCAGCGTGAGCTGGGACGGCTACCTTTACGACTGCGACTTCAACCAGATGCTCGACCTCAAGGTGGCCGCGAAGGGTAAACACCTGCGCGATTTTGACGCCGAGGAACTGCGGAATCGTAATATTGTACTCAATCAACATTGCTACGGCTGTACCGCCGGCGCGGGGAGTAGCTGTGGCGGTACCGTCGCTTAACGAGTCCTATGTCCTCTATTGCTGTTTTTTGCGGATCATCCACCGGTTTCAACGAAGTTTATGCCACCGCCGCGCGCGGGTTGGCCACGGAAATGGTCCGGCGTGACGTGCGTCTGGTCTACGGTGCCGGCTCCATCGGTCTGATGGGCGTGCTGGCCGACGAGGTCCTGCGGTTAGGGGGAAAAGTACTGGGGGTCATCCCGCAGTTTCTGGTAGACCGGGAAGTCGGGCACCGCGGCCTCACCGAGCTCGTCGTTACGGAGAGCATGCACGAACGCAAGCTGCTCATGGCCGAAAACAGTGACGCCTTCATTGCCATGCCCGGCGGTATCGGCACCCTGGAAGAGATCATCGAAGTATTCACCTGGACGCAGATCGGCATCCACGACAAACCCTGCGGCCTGCTTAATACCCGCAATTACTATGGCAACCTGACCCGTCAGCTGGAGCATATGTCGAACGAGGGCTTTCTGAAGCCGGCTAACGTCCGCCAGCTGGCGATTGAGGATGATGGCGCGGCCTTGTTGGAACGGTTGTTGGGGTAGGGTAGAGTGGACCGGACACTCGGGGGAGGCTGGCGCCACACCCCGAGGTCCTACGCTTCTGGAACCGGTAGCACCTCGTAGTGTCCGCTAGGACCTCCGAGTGTGCGGGCACGCGCGATCTATCCCTTAATCTGATAAGAAACCGGCGTGTCCGTATTGTAAAAGAAGAAACTCCACATGTCGGCCTGCTCTTCAATGGTCTTGGAGATCGGCTTACCGGCTCCGTGGCCCGCATCCGTGGCGATGCGGATCAGGACCGGCTTATCGCCACCCTGACTCGCCTGGAGTTTGGCGGCATACTTAAAGCTATGGGCGGGTACGACGCGATCGTCGTGATCGGCGGTGGTGACCATGGTGGCGGGATAACTCTTGCCTTCCTCCAGGTTGTGTAGGGGGCTGTAGGCGTGCAGGACGGAGAACATGGAGGAATCCTCGCTGCTGCCGTACTCGGGGATCCAGCCTTTGCCCACGGTGAATTTGTGGTAGCGCAGCATATCCATCACGCCAACGGCGGGGAAGGCTACCGCGAACAGGTCGGGACGCTGCGTCATGGCAGCCCCTACCAGCAGGCCACCATTGGAACCGCCGGCAATGGCGAGCTTGTCCTTGTTGGTGTAGCCTTCCTCGATGAGGAACTCGCCCGCGGCGATGAAGTCATCGAAGACGTTCTGCTTGTTCTTTAGCATGCCGGCCTGGTGCCAATCTTCGCCGTATTCACCACCCCCCCGGAGGTTGGCCATGGCGAAAACACCGCCGTTCTCGAGCAGGGGGAGGCGCATGACACTGAAGCTTGGCGAGAGGCTGATGTTGAAGCCCCCGTAGCCGTAGAGGTAGGCCGGATTGGCGCCGTCCAGTTTCAGCCCTTTTTTGTGGACGAGGAACATCGTTACCTCGGTGCCGTCCTTGCTGATGTAGCTGACCTGCTTTTCCTCGTAGTCGGAGGGGTCGAACTTCAGATCCGGCTCAAAGAAGGGCGTGCTTTCATTGGTCTCCACGTCGTATTCGAAGATCGTAGGCGGGTAGATGAAACTGGTATACACGTAGAAGAGCTTCTTCTCATCCTCTTTACCACCGAATCCGCCGGCCGAGCCTACGCCAGGAAGCTGGACCGCTGTTTTGTTCTCCCCGTCGTAGCTGAGGCGGTAGAAGCGGTCGGTTGCCTTCTCGAGGTAATTCGCGAAGAGGTAACCCCCACCCGTATTGACGCCCTGCAGCAGGTTTTCGGCTTCCGGGATAATCTCGGTCCAGTTGCTCTTTTTCGGGTTATCGATGTCGATCTTGACGAGGCGGTAATTCGGGGCGCCGATATCGGTGTGTACCCAAAATTTGCGGCCAGCGGAGTGGATTACCTGGTTCTTATTAGTGGTCTCCGGGAAGAGGGCCGTCAACTCAATCTCCGGGGGAAGTTCACCGCTGCCGTCCAGCGGCATGTAATACGTGGCAAAGCCATCCGTACCCGGAGCGGCGTACATAATGAAATAGTCTTCTTTTTCCGTGGTGCCACCGTAGTGGTAATAGGTGGGGTGCTCCGTGTCTTCGTAGATGATCCTATCCTTCGACTGCGGCTGACCGATGGTGTGGTAGTACACGGAGTGGTTCATGTTATTCCCCTTCAGCACCTCGCCTTCGTCCGGGGCGGGGTAGCGGCTGTAGAAAAAGCCGTCGCCGTACCAACCCGCGCCGCTGAACTTGATCCATTCGAGTTCGTCGTCCAGGTCTTCATTGGTTTCGATATCGCGGATGAAAATCTTACCCCAGTCGCTGCCCGCTTCGCTCCGGCTGTAGGCCATGTACCGGTTGCCGAGGTCGGCACCGAGTAAATTGATGCTGGTCGTGCCCTGCTCGTTCAGCTCATTGGGGTCGATGAAGACG
>JBASAV010000636.1:0-6618 GCA_049650785.1 Lewinella sp.
ACCTATGACTTAAAATACTCCTACATCCAAGAATAACCTCCGCATACCCCGAAGTCCCCGATAAAACCTCTTCCACCCAAATAAACTCATCCGCCGAATGGCTACGCGCACTATCCCCCGGACCAAGTTTCAGCGTCGGGAAAGGCATTAGGGCCTGGTCACTGAGGGTAGGGGAACCGTATAATTTGGCGTTCGGCAGGGCTTGGCGGGCGGCTTCGATCAGGAAGTGATCTTCAGAAATACCGCTGGACTGTAACCGCAGGCTACGGGGCGTCAATACCGCCTGCCGGCACACCGATTGCAACTCCGCCACCGCCTCCTCGTTGGTGTACGCTTCGTTGACGCGCAGGTCGACGACGAAGGTGCAGCGGTCGGGGACGACATTGTGCTGGGTGCCGGAGGCAATCACGGTAACGGCCGCACCGGTAGGACCAAGCCGCTCACTCGGGCGTTCGAAAGTGTGGTCGCGAATGGCGGCAATGTCTTCCAGCGCCAGGTACAGCGCATTCACGCCTTCCTTTCGGGCGGCGTGACCGCTTTCCCCCTTTGTTTCTCCGTCAATTACCACCAACCCGCGTTCGGCCACGGCCAGATCCATGAGCGTAGGTTCGCCCACGATGCCGCAGTCAATTTTTGGCAATAAGGGTAATAGGGCGGCGATACCGTTCGGGCCACTGATCTCCTCCTCCGCCGTGGCTGCCAGTACCAGGTTGACGGGCAGCTGCGGGTCGTTCTCCAGCGTCAGGAAGGCGGTGATCAGGCTGACCAGCGCCCCCCCGGCGTCATTGCTTCCCAGACCATAGAGCTTTCCATCCACGATATCCGGAGCGTGCGGATCGCGCGTATAGCCCGCGGCCGGCTTCACGGTATCGTGGTGACTGTTCAGTAGTACCGTCGGTCGACCTTCCCGCCAGTTGCGGCTCCTGGCCCAGACATTATTGAGGTGGCGCAGCCGCTCAATGCCCGCCTCCCGGAGCCAGCTCTCGATCACCTCCGCAGTGCCGTCCTCCTGCCGGCTTAGCGAAGGGGTAGCGATCAGTTTCTGAAGCAGCGTGAGAGCGGATCCGTCTGGCATAGCAACTAGTTGGCAGGCCACAAAACTACATCCTGCGTCCCAGTAGGCTACCCAGCCATACCCCGGCAAAGCTGGCCAGGGTTCCGTAGATAGTCGGAGCGATGAGGGTCTCGATCCGATCCGTAAGGAACCACGTCCCGGCCCCCAGGACGATACCCGCCCACGCCCCGAACGTATTCGCGCCCTTCCAAAAGAGCCCCAGCGTCAATGGAGCCAGCAGACAGACCATAAGAAGCACCGTCGAATCCACGACCAAGCTATGAATATGACGATCGTTCAGGGCGAAGACGATTGCCACGATCGCCACCCCGATCACGCTCATTCGCGTCCACCACAGCAGCTGTCGATCGGTCAGGTTTGGCATACGTGGCCGGATCAAGTTCTCCCCGATCACCGTCGCCGGTGAAAGCATCGCCCCACTCGACGTACTCAGAATAGCGGAAATCAATGCTCCGAAAAACAGGATCTGTACCGGTAGGGAGGTGTACGCCCGCACCATCGCCGGAATCAGGTTCTGCCCGTCGCCATCGGACAGTAGCTCCGGGTGAAGTTCCGCCGCGGCCAAACCGATGAGTAAGGGTATGCCCCCGACCACGAACAACAGCAATCCACTCAGCAAGACCCCGTTTCGCCCCGCCGTAGCCGAATGCGCGGAAAATAACCGCTGGTAAATTTCCTGCGAGGGGATAGCACCCAATCCGAAGGCCATCCACATAGCCAGGTAATCGCTCCACGAAGCGAGGTCGCCTGCGGGAAGCAAATCGTAAAAATTAGCGGGTCGATCCTCCAGTAGGGTTGTCCATCCGCCGGTCTCCACTACCAGTTGCGACAGGACCAACCCCAAACCCGTTACGATAAGGACGCTCTGCAACAGGTCTGTCAGCGTCACCGCCCACATGCCTCCGACGTAAGTGTATATTACCACAATACTCGCCCCGAGTAGTATACCCTGCGGTACGCTGGTCCCCAGTACCACGCCAAACAGGTAGGCGAGCGCCACGAATTGGGCGGCAATCCACGGAAAGTAAGCCAGTACCTGGATCAGGGAGGTAGCGACTTCAATCCGCTCACCGAAGCGACGACGGAAAAAATCACTCAGCGTTACGATTCTCATGCGGTACAATCGCCGCGCAAAGAGGGTACCCACCAGCGTCAGGCACAACAGGGTACCGAACAGATCGGTAATGGTACCCAACATACCGTCGCGCACGAAGTAGCCCGGCACACCCATGATAAATTCCGGACCGTACCAGGTGGCGAAGATGGTGACCGCCACCAGACCCGTAGAAAGCTGCCGCCCGGCTAAGGTGAAATCCTGGCTGGAGTGGATGCGCCGGCTCGCCCAGGCACCAATGCCTAGCGTAACCAACAGATACAAGACAATACAGGCGGCAAGCAAGGTGGGTGGATTAGCCACCCCAATTTACAGCACCCAACGCACACCAAAATTCAGCCCGTACTTCCAGCTTCCCAGGGCAAGATTATACTGCAGCGCCGGACCGCCCTCGAAGGAGAACTGCTCGCTGGTAAATAACTGCAGGCCACCCCCGAAGAAAAAAAAACCGTTCGTTTGCGCGTCGATATCGACCAAAATATCCGATACAAAGGAAGTACGTCTAAGTCCCAGGCCCGCCTGGGCAAACCACGCCATGCGACCGTTGGTGGACAAGTAATAACGGGTAGCCGCCGCGGCGTTCCACTGTACGAAGTTGAGGTTGCTCGTGTTCCCCCCTCCGGTAGCTATCTGTGCATAGTCCCCACTGTAACCCACCTGCCCACCTACGGCAAATCGGTCCGAAAGGAAATAGTGGCCACCCACTTCCAGTCCGGCTCCGGTGGCCCCGTCCCGAAAGGCCAGGCGTGCGGATTGAGCCCCGAGCATGACCCGTCCGCGGCGGATACCGGACTGGACATCCTCCCCCTCTTCCTTTATTATCTTGACGTCCAGACCCAATTCCAGCATCACCGAGTTCCGGCCTTCGCGTATATCGTAAGACAATTCGGGCGTCAGCAGTACCGTCTCGGAGAGCGGATAGTGTACCCCGGCAGTCAACTGCATCGCCTCGAAGTATTGCCGGATTTCTTCCGATCGGAGAATAGCACTACCGACCTGACCAAACACCATCAGTTCGGGGGTATTTAGGGCATAGTAGCGAAGCCGGGGTTCGAGTAAAAAAGTGCTGCTCCCCCCGTCACTAAATTCATGGATCCCGAGTACACCAATCCCCAGCAGGAGCCGGTCCCGAAGCGCATAGCCATACTCGCCTCCGTAAAAAGCAACGGTTGATTCTGACACTCCGTCGTACTGAATCCCCGCATTGTAGGCTGTCTGCGGATGAGACAACGCCACGTCGGCCTGCGCGGCCGGGAAATAGGAACTCAGGGAAACCAATTTATCCCCCCGCGCAATCTGTGCGTTGAGGGATAACGTACCAATCAGGCATAGGAATAGGAAGAGCTTATTCATCGGTCAAGGGTTTGGGTAATGGTGTAAACTATCCGTATAACGAACTGCTTTGGCTCCCCGTCCACTGGGGTGGATGCGCGCGGTGAATTAATTAAATATCGGCAACAGTCCACATCCCGACAGTTTTCCCGTTATCCGAAAGATACCATACCTGCGCGCCGCCGCGAAAATCGGAGAAGCGACGGGTAATTCCATTCATCCAACACACCCACAATGAAGAAATTAGTCTTTTCCACCCTGTTTGCCTTCGCCCTTTTCGCCTGTGACGAAAGCGCCGAAGCCGTAGAAGTTCCCGCCGCCGTACAGAGCGCATTCACCGCCGCCTACCCCGGTGCCACCGACGTGGAATGGGAAGAGGAGGACGACCACTACGAAGTGGAGTTCGATATGAACGGCGAGGAAATGGAAGCCGAATTCTCCAGCACCGGAGAAGAAATGATGATGGACGAGGACTAGTCCTCCGAGCTATCTGAGATGTACTGCCGGACAAGCCGTTCGAGCAGCGACATCGTTACCGATCCGTTGGCCAGTATCAGGCTGTGGAACTCCGCCAGGTCGAATTTATCGCCCAGCGCTGCTTCCGCTTCCTGTCTGAGCCGGCGGATCGTTAATTCCCCCATCTTATAACTGACCGCCTGCCCCGGCCAGCCGATGTAGCGGTCGATCTCCGAATTCACCTCCCGCATCGAAAGGGCCGTGTTCTCGGCCATAAACGTCACTGCGCGCTCCCGCGACCAACCCATGTAGTGGATCCCCGGGTCCACGACCAGCCGGCACGCCCGCCACATCTCGTAGGTCAGGCGGCCGAAATCCTCGTAGGCGGTTTCGTACATACCCGCCTCCTTCCCCAGATACTCGCAGTAGAGCGCCCAACCTTCCCCGAAGGCCGATAGGTACAGCCCCCTGCGAAAGCCAGACTGATCTTCCTGCTCCGCGGCCAGCATCATTTGAGTGTGGTGACCCGGCACCCCCTCGTGCAGCGCCAGGGCGGGCAGGGTGTAAAAAGGTCGGCTCGGCAGATCATAGGTATTGACCCAAAACGCCCCGGCGCGACGCCCCCGGTAAGAACCCGGACTGTAGCGTCCGCCCGTATAGTTTGGCGCCAGGGAAGCCGGTACGGGACTGACCGTCAACGGCATACGCGGCAAGGTGACGAAGTACTCGGGTAGTTTTCCTTCCATCCGCTTGGTGATCCAGGCGGCCCGCTCGAGCAGCTCGGCGGGTGTGGTAGCATAAAATTGGGCGTCGGTGCGCAGGAATTGAAGAAATTCGGAAAAGTCGCCTTCGTACCCGGTAGATTCCATCACGTCCTGCATCTCTTCCCGGATCCGCTCTACTTCCCGCATACCGGTAGCGAAGACTTCCTCTGGCGTCATTTCGTCCGTCGTGGTAAAGTAGCGGATCAGATGACGGTAGTATTCCTTCCCCCCCTCGATGGTGGCGATACCGGGACCCTCGGGGAGTTGGGGTTGGTATTCATCGGTGAGGAAGGCCCGTAGGTTTTGGTAGGCCGGCAGGATGGAATCCTGGAGTACGGCATTGACGGAATCGACGCCCGGGTTATAGTCGGCTACCGGCTGTAGAAACAACTCACTTCCCGACTCCGGATCCAGCGTACGGTCGATGAGGGCGAGCACCCGGTCGACCACCAGCCTGGGATTGGTTTTCTTTACGCCCAGGCCGCTGGTCATCGCCGCCTGTTGCGCCCGGAAGTGTGCCGGAATGGCTCGCAACTCCTGCAGGTAGCGGTTCAGGTCTTCCTCCGAGCGGATGCGGCGGTTGCCAAAACGGTACACGATATCTGTCAGGAAGCCCCCCTCGGCGTTCAGCGGAAATTGGTAGGTACCGAAGCGCAGGCGATAGATTCGGTCTTCCAGCACGAATTCCAGCAATTCCCGGTCGATATGGATGGAATCGGATGCGGGAAGAGCCGTCAGGCGACCCTGTAATGACTCCATGAAAGCGAGCTCTTTGGCTACCTGTGCAGGTGCTTCACTCCCCCAGACATCGTTAGAGTCGTAGCGCTCGAAATTTTGGTACTCCGCCAGCAGCAGTTCGAAGGCTGAGGTATCCGACTGCCCGGAGAGCGAGAAGGACACGAATAAAAGGAGGGCGGAAAGTACTCGCATTCAGATGGGGGGTTACGGCGGCAAAAGATACATTGGGATGCGGTTGTTGAGGATCTCCGGCGCGAACAAACCCAAGCGTAGCGAGGGAATAACCATATGCCGTACCAATCAGTCGGACCGGAGGTCCTCCACCCGGAGCTGTAGCTACACCCCAAACTGGGTCAGGTGGTGATCCAGGTGCTTCTGGTAGAGCGTACTCCACTCGCCCGCCGTCAACTTACCAAAGCTGACGTTTTCCTTGCCGTCGTATTGTTCCTTACCGCCGTCGGCAACGCGCCGCATATGTCCGATGAGTTTAACTTTTTCCCGGTCGAAGTCCTGCTCCTCCGGCACTATAAAAACGGGAGCGGTGCGCATATTACGGGGGTAAGGCTTGGGACCGGTGACGATCTTTTTGGCAAACGTCCTCGCCAGAAACCGCATGATGAAGTTCGGCTTAGTAGCTATGGCGCCGGTTTCAATGTCGTAGGCCACGTTCAGGTGGGCCAGCATTTGGGCGGCGTTCATCTTGCCCCACTCCGGTTGGGTATCTGGCTTCAGTTGCTCGATGCGTTCGATGTTCTGGCTAAGCGTCGCCGGAGCAAAATGGGAGGGATAAGCCATGGCTGGACGGATTGTTCTCTTCGAAAGATAAGCCAAACGGGCTGTGCTGGCGGCTATTTTGAAAACCTCCGCCCCCCGGCATGCCCGGGTTGAGGATCTCCGGTCCGAACGAACCCGAGCGCAGCGAGGGACAGAAACCAGGCAAGTCGAAGAGTCGGACCGGAGGTCCTCCGCCCGTGATATCCACGCCCCGCTACCGGCCCTTCAGCATAAGGGTCAACGCATACCAGGCTGCTAGACCACCCGGGTTGAGGTACTGTGTTACGAAGCAAGTAAATTCGGTAAAGAATTTACCTTTGGTGAAGAAATAGGAAGCGTCTCTTCGGAGTCGGCTATCCCGTGTA
>JBASAV010000637.1:0-2412 GCA_049650785.1 Lewinella sp.
GTGATATTCAGCGTATCGTCGGTGATACCGGTAATATTTATGAGTCCCTGGCTATCGTCAGCCGTCGCGCCCGTCAACTCGCCGTTGACCTCAAGCACGAACTGGATCAGAAACTGGAGGAATTCGCCGAGGTGACCGATACCATCGAGGAGGTGGTGGAAAACAAGGAACAGATCGAGATATCCAAATTCTACGAGAAGCTTCCTAATCCGGTACTTATCGCCATGCGCGAATACCTCGACGAAGAACTCTACTCGCGCTACAACGAGCGGCGGGAAGAGGACGACGAGGAGCTGTAAGCTTGCGCCTCGCCGGCAAAAAAATAATCCTGGGCGTCTGCGGCAGCATTGCCGCCTATAAACCCGCCCTGATCGTCCGTGGTCTTGTCAAGGCCGGTGCCGAAGTGCGGGTACTTATGACGCCTTCGGCCACGGAGTTTATCTCTCCCCTTACGCTGGCGACCCTATCGCGGGCGGAGGTGATTACGTCCGTACACAGTGGCGAAAGCTGGAACAACCACGTAGAGTTAGGACTATGGGCCGACGCCTACGTCATCGCCCCCGTTACGGCTACTACACTCGGTAAACTTGCCCACGGTATCTGTGATTCGGCCTTAGTAGCCGTTTACCTTTCGGCGCGGTGCCCGGTTTTCTTCGCTCCGGCCATGGACGTCGATATGTGGCGTCACCCCACTACCCAGCAGAATGTCGAGCGCCTTCAGGCCTTCGGCAACCGGCTTATCGAGGTGGGGGAAGGCGAACTAGCGAGTGGACTGAGTGGCCCCGGCCGACTGGCCGAGCCGGAAGACATCCTGCGTATCCTGACTGCCTTCTTCGGAAAACAGCGTGATCTCGTAGGCCGACGCATCCTGATTACGGCCGGGCCCACTTTAGAAGACATCGACCCCGTACGCTACCTAGGCAACCGCAGTACCGGTCGTATGGGAATCGCCCTGGCCGAGGCGGCGGCGGAGCGGGGAGCGGAGGTCACGCTGATCCTGGGGCCCACGCATCTGTCTACCCACGTAGTCGGTATAAAGAGCGTCGAAGTCCGTAGCGCCGAAGAGATGTACGCCGCCTCCGTCGAACGCTGGCCCGGCTGCACCGACGCGATCTTGAGTGCGGCCGTCGCCGACTACCGACCAAGGGAGATGGCACCCGAAAAGATCAAGAAGGGTGACGGTCACCTCCAGATGGAACTGGTTCGCAACCCCGATATCGCGGCCGAACTAGGCCGCACCAAAACCACCGCCCAGTACCTGATCGGCTTCGCGCTGGAGACGGAAAATGGCCTGGAGAACGCCAGGGGGAAATTAGTGCGGAAAAATCTCGATCTTATCGTACTCAACTCCCCCCGGGATGCCGGCGCCGCCTTTGGTCACGACACCAACCAAATCCAGCTGGTGGACCGCAATAAGGTGACGCCCTTTGAGTTAAAACCTAAACGCGCCGTGGCGGATGACATCCTCGACCGGCTCGTTGCTGACAAACCAACGCTATGCGACTGATCCTGCTTCTGCTACTAGCTTCCAACTGCCTGACCGCCCAGAGTGAGATCAAGTGGACGGTCACCCTGAATACCCAGCAGGTGACCCAGACGGACAAGAATGTATTTTCCACGCTGGAACAGGAGTTGGTTAACTTCCTGAACAGCCGCACCTGGACGGACGACGTTTTCCAGGAAGAGGAACGGATCGAAGCTATCCTGTTTCTTACCCTTTCGGAAGCTACCCGCTCCCAGGATGACAATGAGCAGATCATCCCCAATCGGTACACCGGTACGCTGGCCATCCAGTCCAGCCGGCCGATCTTCGGTACCGGAGAAGTGACGCCGGTACTGAACTACCAGGACAAGCGTATCGAATTTTCGTACGAGCAGTTCCAGGCCATTCAGGTTTCGGACCAGACCTACACCTCCGAGCTCGCATCGATCATCGGCTTCTATGCCTACATCGTACTGGGCATGGACTACGATACCTTTTCCGCCATGGGGGGGCAGCCCTTCTTCGAGCAGGCCCAGCAAATCTACAACCGGCTTCCTTCCGGCATACTGAACAGTGGTGGCTGGACCGCGGCGGGAAAGACCAACAACCGCTATTTGCTTTTAGAAAACCTGTTAAGTCCCCGTATGCTGCCCATGCGGCGCGCTGCCTACGCCTATCACCGGCTCGGCCTCGACCAGATGCTGACCGACCCGATGCAGGCGCGGCAGAACATAACGATCGCGATCCAGGACGTACAGGCGGCCAATCAGACTTACCCGAACAGCGCACTGGTCCAGAGCTTCGTGGATGCCAAGCGCGAAGAGATTATTCAAATCTACCAAGGGGCTACGGGTGCGGAGCAGAACGCCGTCATCGAGATGCTTTCCCGCATCGATCCTTCAAAAGCTAACAATTACCGAGAGATTCGG
>JBASAV010000638.1:0-7525 GCA_049650785.1 Lewinella sp.
GTCGGTTTCGTCCTCGATCGTGAAGGGGGGGACTTTCGATTTATTCAGTACGGTCATTTCCCGGGCCAGGATCTCCACGTCGCCGGTGGGGCGGTTGGGGTTCTTGTTCGTCCGTTCCCGTACGGTACCCTTCACCTGGATGACCCATTCCCGTCCCAGCTTGCGGGCCCGCTCGGTGAGGGGGGCATCGTCGTCGCTGTCGAAAACGACCTGGGTGATGCCGTAGCGGTCGCGCAGGTCCACGAAGGTGAGCCCGCCGAAGTCGCGGCCGGCCTGCACCCATCCGCTGAGGGTTACTTCGGTGCCGGCGTCGGTTAGGCGGAGTTCGCCGCAATTGTGGGTACGGAACATGGTCGCTGCTTTTTGGGGCGGCAAAGGTACGGAAGGGTATTAGTTCTTCAGTTTTTTAGTCTTTTACTCGCCTGCGGCGGTTAGTCCGCCTGTCGGATCAGCCAGCCGGGGGCGGTAGGGGGAAGGTTGTACCGGACGTAGCTACCCTGGTCATCTGTCTGGACGGGGAGAATCCGCTGAGAAGACGGCCCGCTGATGTTGCTCAGGGTGGCGGATTCCCATGTTTCGGGAACGTAGGTCTTAAAGGTCAGGGGGACATCGTACATATCGGGGTCCAGATTGCAGACAAGGGTGGATTTGATGGTGCCCTCGCTGAATTGACTCGTCACGGTAGTACCCTCCCGCTCGCGGATGTACTTGGTGACCGTGGCGAAGGGGGCGATCCACAGGCGGTCTTCCCGATCCTTGATGTATCCGAAGTACTCTTCCAGTTCCTCGCCGGATCGGGCGGCCCAGCCGTAGTCGTCCACGCCGTGGAAGACTTCGACCAGCCAGATATTATCGTGGTCCAGCGTGGTATCGACCCAGCTTTTCATGGTTTGGAGGCTGGTGCCGTCCGTGGGACCGCGCTGCCACTGGACGTACTCCTTATCCGGTTGGCCCGGGGCTTCCCGGCTGCCGCGGTTGAGCTCGGCGAGGTAGGGGGCGGGCATGCGGTTGCGCAGGGCGGGGTAGACCCGGTGGGCGTAGGTCATCACCCGCTCGTCCTCGGTGCCGTAAGGACCTTCGGCGGAGAAGGTGGCGTCGGGGCCCAGGTAGCGCTCGATGTCGTCCCGGCTCTGCTCGAGTTCGTATACCAAGTTGGCTTCATCCAGAATGGCTAGGCGGGGGTGGGTGACCGTGTGGCTGGCGATCTCGTGCCCGTCCGCCTGGTACTGGCGCAAGTCGCGCCAGGTGGTGGTGTCCACGTCATTATCGTGAAAGACCACCGCATCGGTATCGCGTAACTTCCCGTTCAACAGTTTGTCGTAAGCCTCGTCCATGAGTTTGTAGGCTTTGTCTGTCCGCCCGCTTTCGTAGGCGGCTCCGGCGCGCGAATGATAGTCGACGGCCTCACTCGTGCCGGTGAAGGCAATCAGAGATGCCCGCTCGAAGAAGTTTGTGGAGTCCGTGGGCGATTCCGCCGCTTCCCGGAGGATCTCTTCCCGGTTCCGACCGATGAAGCGCCCCCGGAAGGAACCGCGGATCTTCCCCGTGATGACGTAGAAGGTGGCCTGCAAATCCAGGCTATCCAGGATGGGCCGGGCTACGGTAAATTGCGTGATGATGCCGTCATCAAAGGTCAGGGAAACGGCGCCGGTCTTATCGCCCTGGTAGCGGGTGATCTCGGTGTGGCCTAGCGTGGGCTCGGATTGTGCCTGTCCTGTAAAGCTCAGGATCATTAATAACAAGAACACACAAGTGCGGGGTAGCATAAGCAATAGCGTAATGGTCAACTTAAGAAGGGTAACGGATTACGGCGGCGGAGCGCAGGAGAATAGCCGTTAAAGTGCCGTTATGTCGGCCCGTTAAGAGTACTGGATACGCCTACTCAAAGTAAGTTAGGGTGATTCGCATGTAAAGTGCACTAAGCCGCACCAATTTGCTCCGACCCTGAATATACTACCTTCTGTGTATGGTAAAGCTGACAGGGTTCAGTCATGCGTATAGGGGTCTGGCCCCGGCAGGCTATCCAGGGTCTATTTCTTTCTCTGCCAAATTTCGACCCCACCATCGATAGTATCGAGGGGCTCGAATGCTCGGGTAATCCTTCGTCCAAACAGGCTCTCCACTTCCGGGTCATCCGTGCGTCGCACCAGGTAGGTCACGCTACGATCGCTCACCACGCGATCCGCCTCCTTAGCTTCGTCGATCTGGAAAGCCCGGACGTGGTGATCGTAGAACAGCAGACTGGAGTGAATGTAGGGGGTCGGTGTGGGCCGGTCGAGCAGATGGTAGGTGATTTGGAATCCATTAACGGCGAAGTAGGTTTCTCCGGCTTGTAGGAGGGGAGCGAGGTAAGCGGCGATCCGGCGGGCTTCATCGTCCTTTTTGGCGTAGTAAATCCCGTGTCCGATGCCGATTAGCATTCCGGCGATAAATACCACGGAACCTATCCACCGCCGCCGCCGCAGCTTATCATCCCACAGTAACCCCACGCAAGTTCCCACGTACAGGGCGGCCACCGGATGCAGCTGGACCTGATAATGCCCGAAACGCTTGCCGGTCAGTAGGACGACGATGGTGACCAGGATGGCCTGTAGAGCGAGGTACGTGAGCCACGGTGCGTGTTTACCGAATCGGCCCCGCACCTGCGCTACGGCGCCCAACAAGATAAACGGGCTGTACCGAAGGACATAGTCACCCATGTATTTCAGGCGCAGGTACCAGGGCAAGTCAATGGGGTAGGCGCCGGCCACCTCGAAGGTGTAAAACCAGAGTTGCGGCAGCAGCCCCTGATAGGCGAAGTAGCCACCTACCAAGGCTATCGGTACGGCAAACCCTCCGACTAGCTGTAGCCCTTTGGTCAGTACCATAACGGGCTCCCGCCGGTACCACCATATCATGTACAGGCCGATGGCCAGGGCTTCGGCCGCAACGAATGGTTTGATGATGAAGCCCAACCCCAGCAGCAGGCCAGCCAGCCACCAGCGCTTTAGGTCAGCCACTACCGATACGGCCACCGCACTAATGGTAAAGACGTTGAAGAATATTTCCGTGTTCGGGGATATACCGTAGTAGGTGTATACGCTGCACATGAAGGTGTAGACCGCCCCCGCCACCAAACCGGCCGTCGCCTTACCGGTGGCCCGCCGCGCCACGATCGACAAGAGCCAGGCCCCCAGGGCCACGAAGGTGGCGGCGGACAACCGTAGCATCCATATGCTGCCACCGGTGAGCTTGATGAGCAAAGCGTACAGCCAGAAAATACCGACCGGTTTGGTATCGATGACGTCGCGCAGATACACCTCTCCCCGTAGCAATTCGTCGGCCCCGACGATGTAGGTGCTCTCGTCGTGATTGATCACCGAAGCGGAAAAGGTTCCCCAGCGCAGCAGGACGGAAAGCGTCAAAAAGAGCAGGAAGACGATCCAGGGACGATAGCGCATGCAGGTATGGCGGTGAACTGACGGAGTAAAGGTAGGGCGGCGGAGCGCAGGAGTATTGGAAGAACAAGCGGCGAACCAGAATACTCACCGAGTGGCGAAGCCAATTGCCTCAACCCCGCAGGGCAATAACCTACTACGCTCTACCTTTGCGCCATGTACCAGCGCCTAGTCATCAAGGTAGGAACCAACGTGCTCACCCGGGCCGACGGCCGCCTCGATATTACGAGTATCAGTAACCTGGTCGACCAGATTGCCGCCCTGAAACAGCGGGGCGTTGAGCTCGTGCTGGTTTCTTCCGGGGCGGTCGGAGCCGGCAAGGAGTTGTTGCCCGGACGCGCCAATGACGAGGCCGTAGCCCAGCGGCAGGTCTACTCGGCCATCGGGCAGGTACGTTTGATGGAACTGTATCGTAACTTCTTTGCCGGCCACCGGCTACTCTGCGCCCAGGTACTGGCCACGAAGGGCGACTTTCGGGACGACCTGCACTACGACAATATGCTCAACTGCTTTCGGGCCTTGTTGCTGGACGAGATCGTTCCCGTCGTTAACGAGAATGACGTGGTGGCCGTTACCGAACTGATGTTTACGGACAACGACGAGCTGGCCGGCCTGGTCGCCCGCATGGTGAGCGCTGATGCGTTGGTCATTCTCAGCAGCGTCGAAGGCCTGTACGACGGGGCACCCGATCAGGAGGAGAGTCGGCTAATTACCCGCGTTGCGGCGCACGATACCCGGGTAGACAGGGTGGTGCAGGCCCGGCGAACCAGTGGCGGTCGCGGCGGTATGGCGACCAAACTCCGCATTGCCCGTGAAACCGCGGCGAAGGGTATACCCGTACTGATCGGTAACGGTCGGCGGCCGAACATCCTGGCGCACCTGTCTACCGACGACTGGCCGGGTACGGTTGTGGCTGCCGCGGACAATAGCCCGGCTACCGAGTGAGTTCTTACATTTTATTGCCCTACGGTATGCGCACTTCTCTTCTACTGGTTTCCCTGCTCCTGTTGCTTTTCGCCTGTGAGGTGGACCGCGACTACCTGACCGGTGACAGTGTCGAGCTGCGCTTCAGCGTAGATACCCTTACGTTCGATACCGTCTTCACCGCCCGGGGCAGTGCGACGCGTGTGTTCAAGGTCTATAACGACGCTTCCGACCCGGTACAGATCGACCGCATAAGGGTGGCCGGAGAGACCGGGGTGGAGTTCACCTTCAACGCCGATGGCACGATGGGACCGGAAGCGGAGGACGTGGTGATTTTCGCACAAGACAGCATCTTCGTATTCGTAGAAGCGGAGGTGGACCCAACCCAACCGGAGGAGGTCAGTCCATTCATTGCTACGGATCGACTCGTTTTCGAGACCGGTAACTTCCAGCACGAGGTGACATTGGAAGCGTACGGCCAGAATGCCTTCTACCTCAACGGATTTAACCGGGGAACACTATTCCAACCCATCTGCCAGGACGGCACCTTTACGCTGCCCACGGATCTGCCGACGGTCATCTATGGGTCTATGGTCGTCGACTCCTGCGTGTTGCGGATACTGGCGGGCACGCGAATCTACTTTCACGGCGGCCTGCAGCGCGACGAGCAACCCGGCGGCCTGGGAATCTTCAACGACGGATTTATCTACACCCTCCCGGCCGGCCGCATCGAGCTACTGGGCACGCAGGAGGATCCGATCATCCTGGCCACAGACCGGTTGGAAGAGGATTTCGCTGAAAGTACCGGGGGCTACCGGGGATTAGTGCTCGGCCCGCTAAGCCGGGGCAACCGCATCGAGTACACCGAAATCCGGAATAGCATTATCGGGGTGACCGTCGACAGTCTCGCCGAAGTGACCATCACCAACAGCCGCATCACCAACAGCAGCGGTTCGGCGATCCTAAGCTACCAGGGCGACGTAACCGCCCGGAATACCCTTTTCCATTCCAATCAGTCCAGTTCCCTCCAGTTTATCAAAGGGGGAAACTTACTCTTGGAACACTGTACCATAGCCGGCTATGGTTCGACGGATCCCGCGCTGAGCCTGAGCAACTGTGCTCCCGTACCGGACGAGAATTACTGCCTCCAGGCACCGCTGCGGACCACCATCCGCAACAGCATCATCGCGGGGGGCAGCCCTTCTGAGATCGAGCTGTTTGACGTGGATGAGCGGTCAAGCTCCGAAACCTTCGACGTGCAGATCCTCAATAGCGTCGTGCGCACGGACCAACGTTTTTTAACCGGCCAGGATGGATTGTACGAAGATTTCTACACCACTATCTGCACGGATTGCTACAATCTGGAGGGGGGTGATGCCCTTTTTCAGTCGACCCGCGACGATGACTACTACCCGGACAGCTTGAGCGTAGCGCGTAACTTGGGTGTATACTTGTCCGAACTGCCGCTCGACCTGGAGGGAAACGACCGCGATACGGAGTCCCCGGATGCCGGCGCCCTGGAGTGGCAGCCGGCCGGATAGTGTAGCGCGCAAACCAATGAGGGGACCTCGGCGTTAAACCTCGAACCCCGCAACCCCAAACCTCGCAACCCGCATCCCGCTTCATGCTCGTAACCAATATGCTTTTCCATCTGGGCCGTTACGTGACGCTCTTGCGTGATTCCATTTCGCGCCCGGAGAAATTCTCGATGTACTACAAAGAGACGATGCGTCAGATGGACGCCATCGGGGTAGGCTCCGTCTTTATCGTGCTGCTGATCTCGGTCTTCATCGGCATGGTGACGGCCGTACAGTTTGCCGACCAGCTGGGGGACAGTTTCGTGCCGTCCTACTACATCGGTTACATCGTACGGGACATCACCATCATTGAGATGGCTCCGACGATCACCTGTCTGGTACTCGCCGGAAAAGTGGGATCCAACCTGGCCGCGGAGATTGGCGGAATGCGGCAGAAAGAACACATTGATGCCATGGAGATCATGGGCGTCAACACCGCCGCTTACCTCATCCTGCCGAAGATCATTGCCGCCGTGGTCGTGATCCCGATGCTGGTTGCCATCTCGGCTTTCGTCAGCATCATCGGTGGTTACCTCAGCACAGTTGTGCCAGGTACCATCTCCCATACGGAGTACGTGCTGGGTCTGCGCTCCTTCTTCGTCCCGCGGTACGTTTTCATGATGTTCGTCAAGGCGGCCGTCTTTGCCTTTTTGCTAACGTCCATCAGTTGCTACATGGGCTACCACGTTAAGGGGGGTAGTATCGAATTGGGCGAAGCCAGTACCAGTGCGGTAGTCGTGAGTGACGTCCTGATCCTGGTTTTTGACTTCCTCATCGCCCTCGTCCTTACCTAAATCGCCAGCTATGATTCGTACGGAAAATCTCGAAAAATCGTTCGGCGAGAACCATGTCCTGAAGGGCGTATCGACGGAATTCTATTCCGGCAAGCCGAACCTCATCATCGGTAGCTCGGGGGCGGGCAAGACCGTTTTGCTGAAGTTGCTCATCGGGTTATTTGAGCCCAGTGAAGGCAAAGTCTACTACGACGATACCGATCTATTCTCCCTCGACGACGAGGCGCTCCGGCAGGTGCGCATGAAGGTGGGGATGCTGTTTCAGGGGAACGCACTCTTTGATTCCATGTCGGTCGGCGAGAACATCCGCTTTCCCATGGACATGTTCACCAGCAAAACCCTGGGAGAAAAGGAAAAACGGGTCGACGAGTGTCTCGAAATGGTCAACATGGAAGGCGTCAATGACCGCTTCCCCTCGGAGGTCTCCGGTGGCATGCAGAAGCGGGTGGGTATCGCCCGGGCCATGGTGCTGGAGCCGAAATACCTGTTTTGCGACGAGCCGAACTCCGGCCTGGACCCTAAGACCAGTATCCTGATCGACGAACTGATCTGCGATCTGACCAACACCAACAACATCACCACCGTCATCAATACCCACGATATGAACTCCGTCATGGGTATCGGTGACAACATCGTACTGCTGAAGGATGGTAACCTGGCCTGGCAGGGAGATAAGACTCAGGTCTTGGAGAGTGACAGCGAGGTCCTGCAGGATTTCATCTTTGCCAGTCCGTTCCTGAGGCGCCTGCGGGAGGATGCCCTGAAAACCCGGCACGCGGAGGAGGGGTAGCAC
>JBASAV010000639.1:0-8352 GCA_049650785.1 Lewinella sp.
GATCTTACTCAGTTACCAGTTGTCAGAGGTGAAGGCCAGGCGGTGGCAGGCGCTCCGAGCCTTGTATCCCCGTACCGAATTCGCCAGCCTGATCGACAATCCCGATAGTGCCCGAATGGCCTCCGAGCTCTTCGCCGATGATCCCCTGCCGGTATACATCGATATCAATCCGGGTATGGACCGCACGGGGATACCGCCGGAGAGGGCGCCGGCCCTGATCGATCTTGTCCTGACATTGCCGGGGCTGGTCCTGCGTGGTTTCCATCTCTACGACGGCCACATCCGGGACACGGAAGAGGCGGACCGCAAAGAGCGCGCCGAAGCGGCCCTATCGGCAGTAGATGTATTGCGCTGGAGCGCAGGAGGAAAGAGGGTCGAGAAATTGGAGATCATTGTAGCGGGCTCGCCCAATTTCCCGTTTTACGTCGGTCATCCGAATGTTTGGGTGAGTCCGGGTACCTTCTTTCTCTGGGACGCCGGCTACGGTGTTTCCTTCAATAAATGGGGATTCGAGCCCGCCGCCCTCGTTCTTACCCGGGTGCTTTCGGTCATCGACGACAACAAGCTGTGCTTCGATATGGGCTCCAAGGCGATCTCTCCGGACAAACCCCAGCCGCGGATGCTTTTTCCCGATCTGCAAGATGTGGAAGTGGAAGGGCAGTGGGAAGAACACCTGGTCGTGCGCTTACCCGCTACGAAGGGTATTTCCGTCGGGGATGCTTATTTAGCCATCCCGGAGCACGTGTGCACGACGGTGAATCTGTACCAGGAGATGCTACCGGTGGTGAAGGGCCGAGTTAGTGGAAGTTGGGCGGTGGTGGCACGGGATCGGCGGCTTACTGTTTGATTGGTGACTTTTGGGTTGATTGGCGATTGGCGATACTTGATTTTGGATTTTTGATTTAGCTGCCGCACGCGTTTAAGCCAGTCGCCAGTTGTACTGAGTCGAGTGCACAAAATGTAATGGCGTATTCGCCGATCTACCTTTCTTGGTTACAGGCTGGCTGTTTCGCGACGGGCCCATGGCTGTCCAAAATCCGTTTATATCCGTGCTCTAGCGCAGCGATCCGTGCAGGCGCAGCCGATCCGTGTTGAAACCAAGGAACGCCAGTTACAGGATTCACGATTCCTGACGGGCGATTTTTGATTTAGCTGGCGCACGCGTTTAAGCCAGTCACCCGTTGTACTGAGTCGAGTGCACAAAATATAGCGGCGTATTCGCCGACCTCCCTTTTTTGGATACCGGCTGGCTGTTCTGCGACGGGCCCATGGCTGTCCAAAATCCGTGTATATCCGTGCTCTAGCGCAGCGATGCGTGTTGAAACCAAGTAACGCCAGCTACAGGATTCACGATTCCTGACGGGCGATTTTTGATTTGGCTGCCGCACGTGTTTAAGCCATTCGCCAGTTGTCCTGCGGCGAATGCACAAAATATAGCGGCGTATTCGCCGACCTCCCTTGCTTGGTTACCGGCTGGCTGTTTCGCGACGGGCCCATGGCTGTCCAAAATCCGTGTATATCCGTGCTCTAGCGCAGCGATCCGTGCAGGCACAGCCGATCTGGGTTAGAACGCTACATATACCTTGTAGCTGTACTTTGCCCCTATGGCACCCACTTTAATCATAGACGCCCACCTCGACCTGGCCACCAACGCCATGGCCTACAACCGCGACCTCACACTACCAGTAAAAATTATTCGTGAGCGAGAACAAACCTTGGGTCTAACCGACCACCCCGACCGCGGCCGCGGCACCGTCTCCCTCCCAGCGCTCCGCCAGGGTAGGGTAGGGCTTGTCTTCGCCACCATGATCGCCCGCGTGGACCAACCCGGCATGCCACCCGCCTCCGTGCGCCTGCCCGGCTGGCATTCCCCCGCCCAGGCGTGGGCCGACGCGCAACGGCAACTCTGCTGGTACCGCGAGATGGAGCGGGCCGGAGAAATGCGGGCCATCACGGATGCGGGAACGCTGGAGGAACACCTGAGTCAGTGGGTGGCTGATACATCCTCACAAGACAGACCGATCGGCTATATCCTCGCCCTGGAGGGCGCCGACTCCATCGTGACGCTGGATCATTTACACCAATTTTACGAGCAAGGTCTGCGATCGATCGGCCTGGCCCACTTCGGTCCGGGACGTTATGCGCCAGGTACCGGCAGCGCTGGAGGAGGACTGACGCCGACCGGCCGCGATTTGCTCAGGGAAATGGATCAGTTGGGAATGATCCTCGACCTGACCCACCTCACCGACCGGGGATTTTTCGAGGCCCTCGACAGTTTCGGTGGGACGGTCATTGCCAGCCACCAGAACTGCCGCGCCCTGGTACCGGGTGGAAGGCAATTCAGTGACCAGCAACTGCGGGCCATCATCGGCCGCGGTGGCGTGATCGGTGGAGCGCTGGACGCCTGGATGCTGCACCCGGGCTACGAGCGCGGTCGCGACGATCCGGCTACCCTGGACATCACCCTCGAGCAGATTATCGACCATCACGATCACATCTGCCAGTTGGCCGGGAACTGCGACCACATCGCTATCGGGAGTGACCTGGACGGATTGTTCGGCACCGAGCAATCACCGGCTGACTTGGATACCATTGCCGATCTGACCAAACTGGAAGGTTTGTTGGAGCGGAGGGGATACACGCCGGCAGACCGTGAGAAGGTGTTTTCCGGTAATTGGCTCCGCATCCTGCGGGAGGTGCTGGTTTGACAGAAATCCTACCTTGCCACCATGAAGATATCCATCCTCTTCGAGGACGATCATTTGGTCGTCGTAGACAAGCCCGCTGACGTACTTACGGTGCCCGATCGCCACGACCCGGATCAGCCGAATCTCAAGCAGACACTGACCGATCGGTACGGGAGCATCATCCCGGTTCACCGCCTGGATAAACCGACCAGTGGGGTTTTGGTCTTTGCGCGTACGCCCGATGCCCATCGCGGGCTGAGCATGCAATTCGAGGCCCGGAAGGTAGAAAAGGTCTACCTGGCCTTGGTAGACGGGGTGCCCGATCCGGGGGAAGGCGAAATCGACGAACCGATCGCTCCGCATCCCTCGAAGGTCGGACGCATGCTGGTCACGAACCGCGGCGGTAAGTTTGCCCGGACGGACTACAAGGTGATGGAAACCTTCGGGAATTTCAGCCTGGTGGGCGTACAAATCTTTACCGGGCGCACCCACCAGATCCGCGTCCACCTTGCCTACCTCGGCTATCCCCTGATTGTGGATCCGTTCTACGGCAAGCGCACGGAGTTCTTCCTTTCCGAGATCAAGGGAAAACGCTACAATATGGCCAAGCACGCGGAGGAGCGGCCTTTGCTGTCCCGTGTTCCCCTGCATGCCTCCCGCCTCGGATTTACCCACCCGGCTACGGAGGAATGGATGCACTATGAGGTAGAGATGCCGAAGGATATGCGGGCAATGGTAAATCAGTTAGGCAAGCTGGGGTAAGAACTTTAACGGTTTGTAAAGGGCAGGCGCCAGATTCGCTTTCTACCTTTAGTATGACACCTACACCCCTGGCCTTGCCTTTTTACATTCTGCTGCTCCTTTGTACCTGTATGTATGCCGGTACGCTGACCGCCCAAGTAACCGTCAGTGGCTACCTCACCGACGCCGCGAGCGGGGAGGCGTTGCTGGCTGCCAACGTCATCGAACGCACGAGTGGCCAGGGTGCCGTAGCCAATGAGTACGGCTTCTACAGCCTCACGCTACCGCGGCAGGACACGCTGTACCTACGGTTCAGCTACATCGGTTACGGATCCCGTGATACGACCATTGTAAACCCACCGGCAACCCTGGCCATCAACGTCGGTCTCCTCACCGGGTCGGAACTCCAAACGGTAATAGTAACCTCCGACCAAGGCGAACGCATTGAGCAGCGAACCCAGATGAGCACCGTGGAGATACCGGTAGAGCAGATCAAACGGGTACCGGCGCTGCTCGGTGAGGTCGACGTGCTGAAGACCCTGCAACTTCTGCCGGGCGTCCAGAGTGGCGGGGAGGGTGCGACCGGCCTCTATGTTCGTGGCGGTAGTCCGGATCAGAACCTCGTCCTCCTCGACGGGGTGCCGATTTACAACGTGTCTCACTTGCTGGGCGTGTTTTCCATCTTCAACGCCGATGCCCTGCGCAACGTGACCCTCACGAAGGGCGGCTTTCCGGCGCGCTACGGTGGCCGGCTGTCGAGTGTCTTGAGTATTAATATGAAGGAGGGAAACCTCAATAAATGGGAGGGGGAAGGCTCGGTGGGGCTGATCTCCTCCAAGCTCACCCTCAGCGGTCCACTCGTGAAGGGTCGCACGAGCCTGCTGGTATCCGGTCGCCGCACCTACGCAGATCTGATCGCCGGTCCCTTACTCAAGCGAACGGCGGGCCCCGGGACCGACACCGATCTCGGACTCTATTTCTACGACCTTAATGCCAAGCTTCAGCATAAGCTCAATGACCGTCACCGGCTGTTTCTTAGCTTTTATAACGGGAGTGACGTATTCCGCACCGAAATTACCGAAGGGCCAGAAACCTACGGCGGGGGAACGGACTGGGGAAACCTGATCTACGCCGCCCGCTGGAACTGGCAGGTCGGGCCGAAATTATTTATCAACACGACCGCTACCTATAGTCGCTACCAGATCACCATCAACAGCCTGAGCATCGAAGACCAGGATGAATTCCGGGCGCGCTACCTCAGCGGTATCAATGACCTCGGTGGGAAGGTCGATGTCGATTACATCCCGAACCCCGATCACTACGTCCGTTTCGGTGGCGGATACACCAACCATACCTACCGTCCGGGCGCTGTTTCTCTCCTGAGCCGGGCCGACGATAACGTTAACCTCGATACGCTCATCGGAAGCGCTGCTACCTACGCCAATGAGCTCTACGCCTACCTGGAGGATGATATCACACTGGGCGCACTCAAGGTAAATGCGGGCCTGCACGTATCGGGCTTCGCGGTGGACGGTGAATTCTATTCCAGCCTGCAGCCCCGGCTAGGTCTGCGGTACCTGCTCCGCAACGACCTGTCGCTGAAAGCCAGCTACAGTCGAATGCAGCAATACATCAACCTGCTAGCCAGCGAATCGCTTAGCCTGCCTACCGACCTTTGGGTGCCCAGCACCGATCAGGTTCGTCCCCAGCAATCCTGGCAGGTAGCGGTGGGCGCGGCCAAGACCTACCGTTCCGCCTACGAAGTGAGCGTGGAGGCCTTCTATAAACGAATGGATAACGTACTGTCCTTCCGGGAAGGGGCAAGCTTCCTGCTGGGCCTGGAGGCTGACTGGCAAACGAAGGTCACCCAGGGAACGGGAGAGGCCTACGGAGCGGAGTTTTTCGTGCAAAAAAAGGAAGGACGATTTACCGGCTGGGTGGGGTACACGCTCTCCTGGAACAACCGCCAGTTTGACGAACTCAACGGCGGACGGGCATTCCCCTTCCGCTACGACCGGCGCCACGATCTCAGTATAGTGGGTAACTACGATCTGAGCGAGCGCGTCGGTCTCTCCGGAGCGTTCGTCTACGGTACCGGTAACGCCATTACGCTACCGGTATACACCTACGCGGTAGCCAATCCACAGGCGGGGGCACACTGGATCGATTACCTGTTCCCGGATCGCGTCGAGACCAGCACGGCGAAGAATAGCTTCCGGATGACGAACTATCACCGTCTCGACCTGAGCATCTCCTTTCGCAAGCAAAAAAAGTGGGGGGAACGTAGTTGGGTCATTAGCCTCTACAATGCTTACTGGCACCGCAACCCCTACTTCATGGAGGTCGGTCCCGAGTGGGTCTGTACGGACCACGGTAACGGCAGTAGGAGCTGCGGATATGGGGACCGGTTGGTGGTTTCCGAGATCAGTATTCTTCCGATCATCCCTTCGGTCGCCTATAACTTCAAATTTTGAACCATGAGAGGATCACTGCCGCTACTTGCGGCCACGTTACTGGTTATCTCAGCCTGCGGAGACGATCCCTTTCAGCAGGTAGTCGATATCGAGCTACCGTATCACGAGCCAGCCCCGGCGGTGTCGGTGGAGTTAGTCGCGGGAGATACCGTCGTCAGGCACTTCGTGGCCCGCAGCTACGGTACGCAGGACGAGCGGCCGGAAGAGGATCTGGCTTATGAACTGGTACTTTATCGTAACGATGCGGAAATACTACGCCATGGCGGAAGTACGAATGATTTCAACCAATACGATTCGACGAGAGCAAATATTACGCTTAAGCCTGCGCTTGACAGCGTCCCCGCCCGGTACCGCGTGGAGGTAAACGTTGCAGGGCTGGGGTCTGCTTCGGCCAATGAAGTAATGCCCCGACAGCCGGTAGCCCGGGTAGTCAGCTTCGAACGAGACGGGGCTTTGTCTTCTGACGGGGAACGGGTAGACGCCGTTCGCTTGGCCATTACGGATCCTCCGGGGGAAGAGAACTTCTATGCCGTACAGGTTGGCTACCGGGGTATCGGGGCGACTTCGTGTACGTACAGCGGCGGAACGGTTACCTGTGATTCTACCTACGCCGACTTTCCCATTTTTGCGGAAACTCCAAATCCGTTGGTCCGCGAGTTAGGGTACGTTTACCGAATGGGGCTGAGTGATTCCTCTTTCGACGGGCAGGAATATACTCTGGATATTCAGTTTTCGTCTTCCTCGGCGGGAGACGATATCGCTCTTTTTGCCGAAGTATTTGCCCTGACCGAATCCGCCTTCCGATACTTGGTTTCTAAGGAGGCCTTCGATCAGGCCCGTGGCAACCCCTTCGCCGAACCCGTCACGGTCACCAATAATATAACCGGAGGCTACGGGTATTTCATCGTAGCTAATCGGCGACGACTGCCCCTTCAGTAAGCGCAAGATGGCGGCTGACTGAGCTATTTTCAGGGACGGGGTTTAAATTAAAAAGGCTGGTCCTTAACTTGGCTTACCTACTAACTACCGTTCCATACACCCACCTACCTACTAATCATGACTATTCATTTCGAGAAAGGGGATAACGTCATTGTCATCGACGATCAATTGCGGAAGAAGTACCTGTTGCTACACCTGACCATGGTATCCAGCTTGGTTTTTTTTGCCACTAAGGTGGTAAAGCAAGGGGGGGAGCCGTACGGGCTCGTCAATTACCTGTATTTGATATTGTCCGGGGCCATCGTCGCCGGACTGATATACGGGTTTCTTCGAAAGACGTCCGATCGGGAAATTGCGGTATCCCAAATTGAACGCCTCCGCACGCGAAGCATTTTAGGTAATCAACGGTACAGCTTTTTACTATCCAACGGCAAGGTCCGGGATATTCCCTACGTCGATAGTGAGGTTGACCGGAACAAATTAATGCGTATCACCGAGGAGGCCGGTATTCCACGTTGAGCCATTTGGGCGCCGGCGCGCAGGAAGCAGGCTTAGACCTATAGCACCTACCAATTAGCGGTACCCCATTCGTGATAAACTATTCCCGTATTCTCTTTATTGCTCTTGTTTTTCTGGTGGGCATAATCACCGGTTGCACCGACAAACCCGAGAACGATAAACTGGAGAACTGGTACCTCGGCTACCGTATGGTCAGCAGTTTGCAGGCCGGCGACTTACCTACCGCGCAGGCGCGCTACGATTCGCTGTGGCAGGACGGGAAATTCGTGGGGCGAGGACCTATGGTTGTCCAATTTGCGCTGCTTATGCACCTATCTACCGGCGATACTACGGAGGCCCTTCGCGCGCTGGACCAATTCCCCAATGATGTAGCCAACCGAATTTGCCGAACGGGTATGCTTGGTAGTGCGGTCGTCTGTGATACCAATTCTGAGCCTGGTGCGGTGACACTGCCCGATTGGCAACGCCGTTTTTTGCGTCACCACATCTACGACCAGGGGGTCCGGGGACATTTGAATCGGGGCGTCGCCTCGGAACTCGGGGTGGATACCACCAACTGGCAGGACTGGCGCAACTTGAATATAGATAGCATGGGTCGCGCCCTGCTCCGGGATTTTGTTCCTCTGCACGGTTTTCCCACCGTAGCCCAGATTGGTAAAGACGGAATGGACGCCGTATTCCTGATCATCCAGCACGCGGATCAAGATCCCGCCTGGCAGGCGGCCCAGCTACCCGCCATGGGCACGGCCTTCGAAAGGGGAGACATCGGCGGTAATGACTTGGCTATGCTTACCGACCGCGTCCGCATAAACGCCGGTCAACCCCAACTTTACGGCACCCAGGTAGTGCCGAGCAACGATGGTACCGGTGCGGTCGGATTGCTCTCGGTAGCCGACAGCCTGAACCTGGACCGGCGGCGGATGGAAATGGGAATGGTGCCCATCAATCATTATCTCCGGAATTTTTCCACATCTGATTGACCGGTTCAAGAC
>JBASAV010000640.1:0-5968 GCA_049650785.1 Lewinella sp.
CCTATAAACGGCGGGTGGCGCGGCTTACGGAGGAGGGACGGATGGAGCAGGCGGGCCTGGAGTCGGTTGCGGCAGCCAAACAGTCCGGCCTTTGGACCTTCCTGGACGACGTGGACCAACTAATCGTTCCGGACGATCTCACCGCGGAACTGCGGAAACACGACACGGCTGAAGCTTTCTTCGACAACACCAACGACTCCAGCAAACGCTTCGTGCTACGTTGGATCAAACTGGCTAAAACGGATAAGACGCGGAACAAACGTATCGCGGAGATCGCGCGGCTTTCGGCCCGCGGAGAAAAGCTTAAAGGAAGCTGAATAGACCTTACCCTAATACAGTCTTTGCCCATGGCTACGATCTGCTGGTTGCCCTGATCTTCCCACTCCTGCTTACGCCGGCGAAGATTAGCCAGGCAACGAATACCGTTTCGCCGATCGACAGCACCTCCCCGATCGTCTTAAGACCTGGCGCTTCGATGTCTAGAAAAGTCAATAAAGAACCAAGGAGATACCCACAACCTCCGACGTACAGAAAGAGCCCGACCCAATTGGGAAAAAGCGCGGAACGGTATACCAGGTAGCCCAACGGAAATAACCACAATCCCCAGAAGATGATGGCGATTGACATCCCCGCCGCGTATCGATCGAGGTATGCGATGAGGACGTCGGGCCGATGCAGGGAGTCGGCCGCCAAAAGTTGGAAGGTCTCGCTGTACATGGCCATCGGTACACTGACGAGCGCGAAGGCAACCATCAGTACCGCCTGCCCCCGATTTACGTGAGCTAGCAAGCGGTACAACAACAGGACATTTAGAATAAAAATCAGTTGGACCACCAGTCGGGCCAGGATACCGGCCCGAAACAGCCATTCGCTGCCGGTAATATTATTTGCGGTAAGGGTCGGATCATCGTGAACGATGAGATTTCCCGGTACGTAGACCAGGCCGAAAATCCCTACCATCACCCACAGGGCGTACAGTAGCCTCAGCGACGTAACTACTCTTTTTTCGTCCATTTCCATACCTAAAGTTTGCCTTGGTATAATGCGGTTAGGCAGGCAGGCAGGACCCATTTTCTCGACGGATCGCCAAAACGATGCTACCGAAGGGCACGAATGCTTTTGTTGAGCAAGCTCTTTGCCACTGCCTGCGCTCGCTTTTTAAAAGCTAAGCGCCGCCAAACGTCCGTTCAGCAGCATGGATCGGATACGCCCTTCGGCCGATACCTCTCCTACGGTTCGGTCAGGACCAGAGCAATTGATCCCCGTCAGATTACCGGCGGAAATTTTTTCCCGCGCTCCGCCGCCCGCTTCTGCCGTAGGGTAATTCCCCCGTCACCGCCCGTGTTCTCTCACTTTCCGGGAAGTCCTTTCCGCATAACGGATGTGAAGAGAGACAAGTCTGAGCAAATATTAACACTCACAGACTTTGGTTTTTCTGACGATACGGATACCTTTGTTTTTAAATAGACTTAGTCTAAATAAAAGCAAGAGAATATGAAACCACAGCTACTTATCCTACTGGTTCTTCTCGTCAGTTCCGGCTTGGCGGCACAAACGGGGAGCATCTCCGGTACGGTGGAAACCCGCCAGAACGAGCCTTTGCAATTCGTCAACGTGAGCCTGGACGGGACCACGCGGGGTGCGGAGACCGACGCCTATGGTGCATACCTCCTCGAACGGGTGCCCGCCGGCAATTACGTGCTACTCTTTTCCGGCATCGGGCTATCCAACGACCGCCGGGAGATAACCGTGACGGCGGGTCAGACCACGGAGATCCCACCCGTTCGACTGCAATTTCAGGAAGCCCAACTATCGGAAATCGTGGTGCGCGGGGGACGGGACAATTACGCTCAATCGAGTCCGTCTCCGTCGCTACGGCTACAGACACCCATCGCCAAACTGCCCCAGAATATCCAGGTCATCAGCCAGGAACTGGTGCGCGACCAGCAGATCACCAACATCATGCAGGGGCTGTCGCGCAACGTGAGTGGGGTGACGATGCTCGAGCACTGGGGAAACTTCGCCCGCCTGAATATGCGTGGCTTTCGCATCCCGGCTTTCCGCAACGGCTTCAACGTCAGCGATAGTTGGGGGCCGCTGTCGGAGGACATGAGCCTGGTGGACCGTATCGAATTCGTGAAGGGCCCCGCCGGCTTTATGCTGTCAGCGGGAGAGCCCGGTGGACTATACAACGTAGTGACGAAGAAGCCAACCGAGCAACCGACAGGAGAGGTCACGCTGATGGCCGGCAGCTTCGACTTCTACCGGGGCGCCCTCGACCTCGGCGGCAAAGTGACCGAAAACGGAAAGCTGCTATACCGCGTGAATGGCATGTACCAAACCTCCGATAGCCACCGGGGGAACGAGGACGCCCAGCGGTGGGCCATTGCCCCCGCCCTGTCGTATCGCTTTTCGGACCGGACGACCCTCACCGCCGAACTGACCCACCAGCAGGCCGAGAGCTTCCTTGGATCCGCCTACATCTTTGCCCCCGTGGCGGATGGCTACGGTAGCCTGGACCGCGATTTCAATTTCGTCGACCCCGACTACCCCGCCAGCGACATCTCGGAAACGATGGGGTTACTGAACCTGAACCACCATTTCTCGGCCGACTGGCAGGGCACCGTGCAGATCGCCCGGCTTCACTACGAACAGGAGGGGAATTCTGCCTGGATCAGTACCCTGGAGAATAACGGCGATGCCTACCGTTCGGTCAGTGTATGGGACGCCCTTTCGTCGGGCAACTACGGCCAGGCCTTCGTGAACGGGAAAGCGCGCACCGGCAAAGTGACCCACACCATCCTGGCCGGTATCGACTACACCGACAAGGAGTACTACGCTGACTTCTTTTCTTCCCAGACCGAGCCCACTCCCTTCAATATCTACGACCCGGTGTACGGCAACTTCGGGGAGCTCACCTTCGACCGTTCGCAGGATCTCCGCGATCGCTACCCGGAGCCGTACAATGGCTTCCGCTCCACGGCCCTCTACCTGCAGGACGAACTTGGTTTCTTCCGTGACCGCCTCCGCATCACCCTGGCCGGCCGCTACACTAATCTGGAAACCGTAGGCAAGGAAGAATTGGATAACACCTTCACGCCCCGGATCGGCATCAGCTACGACGTGCTTCCCGACCTGGCCGTGTACGCCCTCTACGACGAATCTTTCCTACCCAACAACGGCGCCAGCGCGGATGAGCAACCCTTTGATCCGGTACAGGCCCGCGATATCGAAGGGGGTATCAAAAAGTCATTCCTCGACGGTCGCTTCCGGGCTGCCCTGGGGGCTTACCGCATCACGAAGAACAACGTCCTGGTCACCGACCCGGAGAACACCATGTTCTCGATCCAGCTTGGGGAGATTCAGTCCCAGGGATTTGAATTCGACCTGCAGGGAGAGCTTTACCCCGGCCTGAACCTCGTGCTGAACTATGCCAACACGGACGTGACCGTCACGGAGGACACCGATCCGGCCCGTATCGGGACCCGGGTAGCCGGCCACGCGCGTCACGTCACCAACGGCTGGCTCACCTACGGCTTTCCGTCTACCTCCGCGCTCCGGGGCTTCGGCGCCTCCCTGGGCTACCAGTACCAGATCGACCGCTCTACCTGGACGTGGGGAGCGGACAACGAAACCGACCTACCCGATTATTTCCGCCTGGACGGCGGGCTGTTCTGGAAGAACGATCGCTTCCGCGTCCAACTCAACGTCAACAACCTGCTCGACGAGTACCTCTACTCCGGCGCGAACTACGGCAGCTACCTGTACTGGCAGTCCGAGCCCGGCATGAACGGCCGTCTGGCCGTGACCTACCGCTTCCGCTAGCCTACCCCAAAACCCCGACCGATGAAACGCTCCAGCAAACGCTCCCGCCTGCTTATCGCCGTTCACAAATACCTGGGTCTGGCCACCGGGGTGATCGTACTGCTCGTCAGCCTGACGGGGGCGTGTTGGGTGTTTAGGGACGAAATCGAGCCGCTTTTCGAGCCTGAATATGCCTTTAACGTTCCGGCGGAAGGTGTGCTGCTAGCCTCGGAGGCAAAGGCGTTGGGGCAAGCCGTGTATCCGGACCGGGCGGTCCACGGCACGCTGTACGGAGAACCGGACCAGCCGGTGGAGGTGATCTTTTACCAGATCGAACCACGATTCTACCGGACCGTCTTCCTTCACCCGGATTCGGGGGAGGTATTGCACATCAAGGATCACCTGACCGGCTTCTTTCCCTGGGTGCTACGGGGCCATATGTACCTTTGGTTACCCGAGGACATTGGTGGGCCGGTAGTGAAGTACGGGGTACTCGTTTTCCTGCTCATCATCCTTTCCGGCTTAGTGATCTGGCTACCCGGCCGGGTGAAGCAATTGCGGCGGAACCTGTCCTTCCGCTGGAAGCCGACCACCGGTTGGCGGCGCAAGAACTTCGACCTGCACGGCATCGGGGGCATGTGCATCTGGGTGTTTGCCTTCCTCTTCGCGGTGACGGGATCGGCGATCGGCTTACCCTGGTTTTATCAGGGCATGTACCGGGCAGTGGGGGGAAGCGGGGATCCCAGTTTCGTGATCCCGGAAAATGTGAGCGCGGAACCGTCGTTGGCCGGTGCGAACGGCAGAGAGCCCTACGACCTGCTGATCCCCCGCCTGCGAGCGGAAGATCCGAAGGCCACCGACTTTGAGATTCACTATCCCCACACGGAGTCTTCGAGCGTATACGTGGAAATAGGCCGCGGCGAGGGGATCTACTGGCGCAATGATTACCGCTTCTTCGACCGGTATACCCTGGAGGAGATTCCCTCGCCAAGCGTATACGCCAAGTACGGGGACGCCGACTTTGCCAAACTGGTGATGCGCATGAACTACGACGTGCACGTCGGCGCGATCGGTGGGCTACCGGGCAAGGTGGTTGCTTTCCTGGCCAGTTTGATAGTGGCCTCTCTGCCGGTGACGGGCTTTCTCATCTGGATGGGGCGCCGGAAAAAAAGCCGTCGTCCCCCGGCACGTAAGCTGACCCCAGCGGACAGCCTACCCAGAGCGGCTACGCGGCAAAGAGAGCGAGCCCAAACTTAGGTCCCTAACCCCAAGGGTGCCAAACAATCGGCCACCCCCACGTATCATGTGTTAACCTACCAGCAACGTATCCCGGACAGAATGGGGTTCCACGATTGCGGGTGCGGACTGTCACAGCGGATGCCCAGGTGTGATGGTTCGCACAAAGCGCTCGCCGGTTTCCGAACGGCTCCTTTCCCGCGCTCCGCCGCCCTACTTATCTAACGTAGTGGAGCGTATCGCTCAGTTCACTTTTGCCAGCTTCCCCGATACCGGAGGCTTTTTGGGGGTGCGTCCGGTAGGAATACGGAAGGCTTGTACTTTTCCGTAGGTCAGCGACCGCCAGAGCCACTCGAGGGGGCCGTATCGGAACTGAGACAGCCACAGGGCACTGCCGACCATTTGTCCGGCAATGACCGCCAGGCCGATATAGGCCAGTTGGTGGGTCCGCAAGAAAGTGAAGCCGCCCAGTCCCCAATCGAACAGCAGGAAGGTACCGATCACGGACAGGCCTACGTAATTCGTCAGTGCCATGCGACCGTAGGGAGCGAAAGCACCTAGTACTTTCTGTCCTAGTGGCTGCTGGAATTGATGAAGGAACAAGACCAGCAGCAGGACGCCGACCGACACGTTGGTCCAGTCGTATACGTTCAGCGCGATCACGGGGAGCCAACCGGTCCATTCGATGGGCAGGGGCACCTGGCTGAAGAGCACCAGCATCAGCACGGTGCCGACCGCAAGCAGACCGAGCGCGTAACGGTTGATTCGCTTGCGGTGACACAGCAGCCGTTCCGGGTACCTAAAGACCTGGGCCCGACCGAGCACCACGCCGACCAAAAAGTAGGCAAAGGTGTAGTAGTACCGCCCCAGGATTCCGAGATAGAGATCGGCCTTTAGCCCCAGTCCCGCGCCGAGATGCTGTCTGGCC
>JBASAV010000641.1:0-8971 GCA_049650785.1 Lewinella sp.
GTCTATACCCGCACCGGCCGTAACTTCTTCACCGACCCCGGGCTGGAGGGACAGTTCCTGGCACGCGTAGTAGCGGCACTCACGAAGTCCGGCTTCTGGGAAAAACTGGATACGGACTGGGTATGCCTGGATACGGAGCTCCTGCCCTGGTCGGCGAAAGCGCAGTCCCTTATCCGGGAGCAATACGCGGCGGTGGGGGCGGCAGCCGGTAATGCCCTTCCGGCGGTTACCGAAGCCCTGCGGGCCACCCAGGCGCGCGGCGTGGAGGGTGTCGGTGCGGTACTGGACAAGTTTGCCTACAAAGAAGCGGCGGTCGACCGTTACACTGCGGCATACCGTAATTATTGCTGGGCGGTCAATTCGGTCGACGATTACCGCCTGGCCCCCTTTCACGTCCTGGCGACCGAAGGAGCTGTCCACGTAGATAAACCGCACGAGTGGCACATGGAAACGATTCGCGGGATGGCGGCCGGCGACGGGAAGCTCTTCCAATCGACGCCCTACCGAATCGTCGAAACGGCCGACCCCGAACAGGTCAAAGACGCTACCGACTGGTGGCTAGCCCTGACCGCGGCGGGTGGTGAGGGTATGGTGGTCAAACCGTACGATTTCGTTGCCTACGGCAAGGGTGGATTGCTACAGCCGGCAGTAAAGTGTCGTGGTCGGGAGTACCTGCGGATCATCTACGGCCCGGAATACGACCTGCCCGAGCACCTCAGCCGACTGAAAAAGCGGGGCCTCGGCAAGAAGCGTTCGCTGGCGCTGCGCGAATTTGCATTGGGCGTAGAAGCGCTGGAAAGATGCATTCGCCGGGAACCGTTACGCCGAATCCACGAGTCCGTCTTCGGCGTACTGGCGCTGGAGAGCGAGGCGGTGGATCCCCGGCTGTAACTTGGAGGCTAATGGCCACCACCTATTCCGAGTACTTTATCAGTTGCGACTGGGGCACCACCAACTTCCGGCTGCGGGTAGTGGAGCGTGAGACGTTAATGGTTCGTAAGGAGCTGGCTACCGGTACCGGGATTCGCCAGTTAAATAAGGATTTCCAGGAAAGCGGGGAGCGAAGTCGTCTCCATTTCTTTGCCGGGTATCTGCAATCCGAATTGGCTCAGCTACCAGGTGAGTTTCAGCAACTACCGATCGTAGCCTCGGGTATGGCCTCCTCTAGCATCGGGCTTCAGGAACTTCCCTACGCAAGCTTGCCCTTCGGAGCCGACGGAGACTCCCTGGTGAGCCGCTTGCTGCCGGTAGGAGACTACCGGCTATTATTGGTATCCGGGGTGCAGGGCAGCGGCGACATCATGCGCGGGGAGGAGGTGCAGGCGATCGGATTGGCGGGCGAGATGAAGGAGGACGGTCTGCTGATTTTGCCGGGTACTCACGCCAAGCATCTGATATACAGGAACGGGACCTTTACGGACTTCACCACCTATATGACCGGTGAGCTGTTTGAGTTGCTTTCTCTGCATAGTATTCTCAGCGGGTCGGTGGCACCCGGCACCTTTGATGACGGCGAGCGAGAAGCCTTCCTGGAGGGGGTTGATGCCGGACAAATGGGCCGGCTCACGGGCAGTCTCTTCGGAGTCAGGGTGCGGGACGTGGTAGATCACCTGGCACCATCAGCTAACTATAACTATCTGAGCGGACTGGTAATCGGGGAAGAACTCCGTCACTTGCCCGCGGATAACGGAAGAATTTACCTGGCAGCCACCGGGGCGACTCACGAACGCTATCGTCTGGCCCTGGAAAGGCTGGTGCTCAAGGACCGGCTGACCGTTTTTCACGAGCCAGTCGTCGAACGCGCCCTACTTTCAGCCCACTACAAACTACTGCTTCAACATGCCTGACAAACGTTCTTTCTCGTGGGAGTCTTTCCAAGCCCTCCCGGTGATTGCCATCCTGCGTGGTCATAGTGCCGAACAGTGTCGCCGCATCGCCGAGATAGGGATGACCACCGGATTCCGGACACTGGAAGTGACAATGAATACACCGGAAGCCGCGACCATCATTACCGAATTGCGGGAACGTTACCCGGAGCTGAACGTAGGTGCCGGCACCGTCTGCTCCCTGGAAGACTACGAAATAGCCGTAGCGGCCGGCGCGCAGTTCATCGTCATGCCGATCGTGGATGAAGAAGTTATCGTCAGCGCGGTAGCGGAGGATATACCGGTATTCCCCGGTGCCTTTACGCCCACGGAAGTCTACCGTGCCTGGTCGTTAGGTGCCTCGGCGGTGAAACTCTTTCCGGCGGGTCAGCTGGGCCCGGGGTACGTCAGTGATCTGTTGGCTCCGCTAAACGAAGTCCGCTTGCTCCCCACCGGCGGAGTTGACATTACGAACGCAGAAGCTTACTTCGCAGCCGGTGCCTTCGGGATAGGGATGGGCAGCGGTCTGCTGAATAAAGAAATGATCCGCAATGAAGATTACGAAGGTCTAAAGAGCCACTTCGAAGCCGTACAACGCGGTTTCCAACCGCGCAGTACAACGCAGCCTCCGGCTGCGCAGTAAAACGCGGTCTCCGACCGCGGCAGTACAAAGCGGTCTCCGACCGCGCAGGCCTACCCAACAACCCGACGCTCCGCCACCCGCTCAATCTTACCCACCAGAAACACATAGCTACACAAGCCCGCAAAGGCCACCGCCCCCACGAAGAAGAGCGCCGACTCAAAGCTCCCGCCTTCCGCCAGGAAGCCGATCACGGTAGGCGAAACCACCGCCCCCAGGCCCCCGATAAAATTAAAGACCCCACCGACCAGGCCGATGAGCCGTTTAGGGGCCAGTAGCGAAACAAAGACCCAGGTGATCGAGGCGAGTCCGTTGCCGAAAAAGGCGATGGCAAGGAAAAAGATGATGAGGGCCGTATTATCGGTGTAGTTCGCGCCTATGATGAGAATAGACAGCAACATACCCAAAATGATCGGCCCCTTGCGGGACGCTTCATTGCTGACCCCACGGCGCACCAACCAATCGGACACGAAACCGGAAAGCAATACGCCCACGAAAGCCGCCAGAAACGGAATAGAAGCCAGAAAACCCGACTGTATAAAATCGAGTCCGCGGAACTCGACCAGATAAGTCGGGAACCAGGTGAGAAAGAAAGTAAACAGGGAGACCAGGCAGAATTGACCGAGGTAGATACCCCACAGTTTTCGGTGTACGAAGGCCTCGCGGAGGTCAGCCAGATCAAAATTGGTGCGGCCTTCGTCATCGTGGTCGGTCAGATTGTCGACCAGGCCACCACCGGCCGCGATGAGATCCAGTTCCGCTTCACTGACGCTCTCGTGGTTGCGCGGATCCCGGTAGAAAAACCACCAGATGGCCGCCCAGATAATACCGACGATGCCGGAAAAAATGAACAACCCCCGCCACCCGAAGTAGGCCTGTACGGTCACGAGCAGGGGCGTCAGAAAAGCCAGACCGATGAACTGCCCGGAGGTATACACCGCTATGGCCGAGGCCCGCTCCTGCTCCGGAAACCAGCTCGTAACGATGCGATTGTTCATCGGGTAGGAGGGCGCCTCGAAGACACCGATGGAGGCCCGCAGCCCGATCAGAGCGGCGAGCGAGCTGACTACACCCTGTAACAGGGTAGCCAGCGACCAGAGCACCAGGATGATCGGGTACAGCAGGCGCGGGCGCACGTGATCGGCCAGGATACCCCCCGGAATCTGCAGCAGTGAGTAAGTGAGCCCGAAGGCGGAAAAGATAAAACCCAACTGCACCTTCGTGAGGTTTAGGTCTTCGCTGATGGCGGCGGCGGCCACGGAGATATTACTCCGATCCATGTAGTTAATCACCACCGTCACGAAGATCAGCGCCAGAATGTGGTACCGTTTTTTGGTCATGGGTTTCGCGACTACCATTCGGTTACCGAGCCATCGGGGTTGCGCCAGATGGGATTCTTCCAGTTGTGGCCGGTGGCGGCGGCTTCCCGGACTTTGTCTTCGTTGATCTCGATACCCAGGCCCGGCTTGGTGAGGAGCGGTACGAAGCCGTCACGCAACTGGAAACCGTCGGGGTCGGCCAGGTAGTCGGTCAGGTCGGCGCCGACGTTATAGTGTATACCCAGGCTGGTTTCCTGGATCAACGCATTGATGCAATTGAAATCGATCTGTAGCGCCGCCGCGAAGCTGATCGGGCCAAGCGGACAGTGGGGGGCTAAGGCAACGTCGTAGGCTTCGGCGAGCGTAGCGATCTTCTTGACCTCCGTGATGCCGCCCGCGTGGCTAAGATCCGGTTGGATGATATCCACGGCGTTCTGCTCGAGGATGCGCTTGAAGTCCCAGCGGGAGTACATGCGCTCCCCCGTAGCCATGGGTATGGACGTAAAATCGTGGAGTGCCTTGAGGGCATCGTTGTTTTCGGCCAGGACTAGTTCTTCCAGGAAGAAGGGGTTATAGGGCTCCAGCACGCGCGCGATGGCTTTGGCCTGCCCCTTATGGACCCGGCCGTGCAGATCGACACCGATGAGCACTTCGTCCCCTACGGCTTCCCGCATGGCGGCCATCTTATCGCCTATCCGAGCCACCTTCGCCGGGCTATCGACCCATTCCATGTGATCGCAGATGGTCATTTTGACGGCGGTAAAGCCGTCTGCCACCCTTTTCTTGGCTGCCTGGGCCAGTTCCTCGGGCGTATCCCCGCCGATCCATCCGTAGATGCGCACTTTATCGCGTACCGCTCCCCCTAATAACTGATAGACAGGTACACCCAGTGCTTTGCCTTTGATATCCCACAACGCCTGGTCGATGCCGGATAGCGCGCTCATCAGTACCGGTCCGCCCCGGTAAAAGCCCCCCCGGTAGATCATCTGCCAGAAGTCCTCGATCTTATGGGCGGAGTGCCCGATGAGGTGTTCCTCTATCTCCCGAATGCAGGCCTCCACGGTAGCGGCACGACCTTCCACCACGGGTTCGCCCCACCCCACGATGCCCTCGGCGGTGGTGAGCTTAAGGAAGAGCCAGCGCGGGGCAACTTTAAAGGTTTCTACCTGGGTAATGGTGAGGTCTGGCATGATCTGCGGGTGGTCGGTAGGTAAAGTACGGGTTTTGGTGATTCGTGACTTGTGAGCTCAATGCGGAGTGGTATCTGGCGCTTTTTGCCGCTGCGCGGCTGAGGGAGTTCACCACAGAGGACTCAGAGGATATCATATTGGGCTGGGTAACGCGCTGCTGTTGGGTGATACGTGCTGGAAATGGCAGCTCGCCTTCGGCTCGCGGGGGTGGGTTCACACGGATGGCCACGGATTTAGGGCACAGATAGGCACGGATTTTGCCTGGTATGGTGGCTCGCCTTTGGCTCGTAGTAATATCTCTAAACCGCAGACCACTAGCCCTGCCCCGAGCGAGTGTACACCTCCGTGATTCCTCTGTGAAACCCTCTGCGTCCTCCGTGGTGAACCCCCGAGCGAAGCGAGTGAAAGCCAGCCAAATCAACTATCCAAAATCATGAATATCCAATCACCTATCTAAATATACTGCCCGGTATAACTACCCTCCACGCCCTTCAAATCCGCCGGCCGGCCCTGGAATACCAGGTGGCCCCCGTCCCGTCCCCCTTCGGGACCGAGATCGATGACGTAGTCGGCCGACTTGATTACGTCGATATTGTGCTCCACGATCAGTACGGTATGGCCGTTCTCGACCAGGGCATTGAAGGCGGTGAGGAGGACGCGGACATCGTCGAAGTGCAGACCCGTAGTCGGCTCGTCGAAGATGAAGAGGATGTGGTCGCCGGCCTTATCCTTGGTGAGGAAGCTGGCCAGCTTGACCCGCTGTGCCTCGCCCCCGGATAGGGTGGAGCTGGACTGCCCCAACTGAACGTAGCCTAAACCGACGTCCTGCAAGGGTTGCAATTTGCGGGCTACGGTCTCTTCTTCGGCGAAGAAGTCAATCGCTTCGTTAATGCTCAGGTCCAGGATCTCGGCGATGTTCTTGCCGTTGTACTGGACGTCGAGGATCTCGCGCTTGAAGCGGGCACCGTGACACTCTTCGCACTCCAGGCGCACGTCGGCGAGGAACTGCATTTCGACCACCTGTTCGCCTTCCCCCTTACAGGTAGGACAGCGGCCACCATCCACGTTGAAGCTGAAAAAGCTGGGCTTGTAGCCGCGAATCTTGGATAGCTGCTGATCGACCATCAAGTTACGGATGGCGTCGTAGGCACCCACGTAGGTAACCGGGTTGGAGCGGCTGCTCTTACCGATCGGGGCTTGATTGACCATCTCCACGCCGGTGAGAACCTTCAGGTCACCGCCGAGCTTGCTGAAGGCGCCCGGCGCCTGTGAGCTGCCTTCGCCGAGTTCGCGCAGCAGGGCGGGGTAGAGGATGCCCTTCACCAGGCTCGTCTTGCCACTGCCGGATACGCCGGATACCACCGAGATGGCGTTGAGGGGTATACGGACGTCGACCTTCTTCAGGTTGTGCATCCGGGCACCCTCGATCTGGAGCCAGTTCGTCAGGCGGCGCGGTTGCTCGGGCGGCTGGATAGCGAGCGTACCGTTCATGTATTTCGTGGTCAGGCTCTCGGTGGCTTCGTCGTAGATATTCTCGTACGGGCCGGCGAAGATCACCTCGCCGCCGTGTACGCCCGCCTTCGGACCGATGTCGATCAAGTAGTCCGCGGCGGCAATGATGCCCTCTTCGTGTTCGACCACCAGGACGGTGTTACCTAAATCCCGTAGTCGGCGCAGCACCCTTACCAGGCGCTCCGTATCACGGGGGTGGAGGCCCACGCTGGGCTCATCGAGGATGTACAGGCTGGCCGTCAGGTTGCTACCCAAGGTGCGCGTCAGATTGATGCGCTGGCTCTCGCCGCCGGAAAGGGTATTGCTGAGCCGGTTGACGGTCAGGTAGCCTAGGCCGAGATCCATCATGCTCTGTAGCCGGTTGTTGATCTCCAGCAGGAGGCGGCGGGCGATGGTGGTATCGTGCTCGTTTAGTTTGAGTTCCTGGAAGTGCTTCTGTAGCAGGTCGATGGGGAGGTCCACCAGCTCCGTGATCGCCTGACCGTCGATCTTGACGTAGGTCGCTTCCTTACGTAAACGCTTCCCCTTACAATTGTGGCAGAGCGTCCGGCCGCGGTAGCGGGCCAGCATGACGCGGTTCTGGATCTTGTAGAGTTTCTTCTGCAGCTCGTTGAAGAAGGCGTGAATGCCGTCGACGTGGCGGTTGCCATCCCAGAGCACTTCCTTTTCTTCGTCGGTGAGGTCACCGTAGGCGGTGTGGACCGGAAATTCGAAGCGGTTGGCTACCCGCAGGAAGTCCTTCTGCCACTGTCCGTAGGTGCTGCCGCTCCAGGGGGCTACCGCACCGTCGTAGACGGACAAGCCCGGATTGGGAATCACCTTGTCCTCGTCGATGCCCATCGTGCGGCTGAAGCCCTCGCAGGTGGGGCAGGCGCCGTAAGGGTTATTGAAGTTGAACAGGGCGGGGGAGGGCTCCAGGAAGATCATCCCGTCGAGTTCAAACCGGTTATTGAACGCCGTCCATTCCTGCGCGCCGTCGCCCATACTCACGATCACTTCGCCGTCGCCCTCTACGAAGGCGGTCTGTACGGAGTCGGCGATGCGCTTGTTGTTCTCCTCGTCGTCGGTCTTGACCACGAAGCGGTCGATCAGTACCATCATCTCCTCTTCGGTACTTAGGGTGTCCAGGACCTTATCCAGGCTCTTCCGGTCGCTTTCCAGGACCTCGTCGATGCGCTGGGGGGCATCGTCGGCCAGTACGCGCGTGTAGCCCTTTTGCTGAAGCAGTTCGAGTTCCCGCCGGAGGGTACGGTCACCGTAGGTGCGCGGAATGGGCGCGTAGAGGTATACCCGGCTGCCTTCCTCCTGGCCCAGGATGTGGTCGACCACGTCGGAAACGGTATGCCGCCGCACCTCCTCCCCGCTTTTGGGGCTGAACGTGCGCCCCACGCGGGCGTAAAGCAGGCGCAGGTAATCGTAGATTTCTGTCAGCGTACCCACGGTGGAGCGGGCGTTGGCGGTGGTCGTCTTCTGCTCGATGGCGATAGCCGGACAGATGCCGCGGATGTAGTCCACCTCCGGCTTCTTCATCCGCATCAGGAATTGCCGGGCGTAGCTGCTCAGGCTTTCCACGTAGCGCCGTTGCCCCTCGGCGAACAGCGTATCCATCGTGATGCTGGACTTACCGCTGCCACTCACGCCGGTCACCACCACCAACTGGTTTTTGGGGATGGTTAAATCGACGTTTTTGAGGTTATTGGCGTTGGCCCCCTTGATGAAGATGGCGGTACGGAGGTCGGCCGGGGTCTGGTTGGTGGACATAGTATACAAAAGCTGCCAAGCGACGCATTGTTTACCATATTTTGTTGGACTTTTTGGGCGGCGGTGCGCAGGTAGATTTGAAAATTAGGCGTCGAAAGGGCTACCTTGGATCAAACCAACAGACTATGCAGTATAGCACTACCTACTTCATACTATTCATAGCCTTTCTTGCCCCCTTCCCTGACCTTACCCATTCCATTGCCGCACAGGATGACCTGAAGGCGGCCGTCGGCGAAAGCATCGAGCATCAATTCTCGGATCTGACCGAGTTGAGCGACAAAATCTGGTCGTACGAGGAGATCGCGTTCCAGGAAACGCAGTCCGCGGAGGCGTTAAAAGAATACGCACGAGCCAACGGCTTCAGGATCGAAGAGAACATTGGCGGGATGCCGACCGCCTTCACGGCCGAATTTGGCAGCGGTAAACCCGTGATCGGCATTCTGGGGGAATTCGATGCCCTGCCGGGACTGAGCCAGGAAACCGTGCCGCATAAGCAGCCTTTACACGAGGGCAGTGCCGGCCACGGTTGCGGGCACAACCTCTTCGGCACGGCCAGCCTGGGTGCCGCTACGGCCATCAAGGAATTGATCGAGTCCGGAGATTTGGGGGGGACGATCCGTTTTTACGGGACACCGGCCGAGGAGCGATTCTTCGGGAAGCTCTGGATGATCCGGGCCGGCGCCT
>JBASAV010000642.1:0-9916 GCA_049650785.1 Lewinella sp.
GCCCGGATCTCTACTCGTTGAAATGAATTGCGATCCATTATTTCTACTTCCGGACGAAACGTGACCGTGTACAGTCATATTCCGATTTGGTTTTTTTGCTGTCAATCCGTTTGTCGGGTCCTCATCATCCCTCAGTAAACGATAAATAATTTCTAGCCCAAACACATCCAAAAACAAATTTGGATCTGGACCGTAAGAATATAAAGTGAGTTGACCGCTTATTAACCCTATAGGATCCTGCGAAACATACCCCCCAACCTCCGGATCAAAATACCGAAACCGATTATAATAAAGCCCCGTCTCCGCATCCTCATACTGCCCCGGATACCGAAACGGACACTGCCCCCGCCACCCATCCACCCGGCGGGTATCGCCGTAGATGGATAACTCCAGTTCCCAGCTTTTTTCCCCGGCCTGGGAGTACATGCTCAGGGGCGTACCGAGGTGATCGGTTACAATGCCGTAATCCTGCGTGGGGGTAAGCTTGGCCAGCGGGGAGAAGCTCTCCGGTTCGAAAAGCCAGGTGGTCAGCTCGCCGTCGACCGCCGTGATGGGCTCGCTGGGCTGATCGGCCTCGACCAGCGCAGTATCACTGTTGGTTCTGGCAGTTGGCGGGGCCTGGGCGGGCGACGTCCGCAGCTTTTCGTCGCGGCGGCGGATGGTGATCCGGCTGCTCCGATCCTCCCCACCGGGGCTTTCCTGTCGGGCGGTGATCGGCGTCGGGGGATCTTCCTCCCGCCACTCGTGCAGCATCACGTTGCCGTCCCACACCCAGCGGGTGAGGCGGCGACCGTAGCGTTTGGCAATGCGCCGGCCCAGGGCATCGTAGGTGAAGGTGACCACCCGCCCGTCGGGCCGGGTGACGCGGGAGAGCATGCCGGCGGCGTTCCACTCGTAGCGCCATTGCTCGCCGTTCGGGCGGGTTTTGCTGATCAGGTTGCCCTCCGGGTCGTAGCGGAAGGTCGTTCCGTCGGCTTCCAGGAGCTGACCGGCCGGACCGTATTTTCGGTCCCCACGGTCCGAGGTCCGGAAGAGGTTACCCACCGCGTCCGGCATCCGGAGCTCGCGGCTACCGTCCGGGTAGGTGGCGGCGGCCAGATTGCCGAATACGTCGTGCTCGAATTCGAAGCGCCCCTTGGCGGAGTCGACGATCGACTGCAGCCGGTCGTTCACCCCCCAGTTATAGGTACGGCTGCGCTCGCGTTCGCCGCCCACCGTGGTAATCTGTTTGGCCGGCCGTCCCAACCGGTCGCGCTGCCAGCGACTGCGTACGCCTCCCGGCAGACTCCGTTCCAGCTCCAGACCTAATAGGTCCCGCTCGAATTGTACCGCCCAGGGGTCGGTCTTGCCCGTCTGACTGGCCACCTCCTCCACGTCGCCCAGCTTATTCCGGCGAATAGTCACATCGGCACCCAGACTGGATCTCAGGCCTACCCGGTTGCCCAGTTTATCGTAGCGGGAGGTCACGACGAAACCTCCCTGGGACTCCGTCAGCACCCGCCCCAAAGCGTCCCGCTCGAAGCTCACTCCGATCGCGCCGTTCACCGCCGCCGCCAGTTCCCCGTCGGCCCGGTAGGTGTAGGATTCCGCGCTGCCGTCCCAGTGGGTGACTTGCGTAACCCGTCCCACCCGGTCGTAGCCGTAGTCGGTCTCCCGGTCGCCGGGCCGCCGCACGCGTACGACCTGCCCGGCCGCGTCCCGCTCGTAGGTGCGAGTGAGCCGATCGAATCCGCTTTCTTTAACCACCCGACCGCAGTCATCCAATCCGAACTGATAAATCGATCCGTGCTCGTTCTCGATGGCCACGAGGTCTTCCTCGGTGTTATATCGAAAGGCCACCCGCGTGCCCGCCTCCATCCGCGCTGCCAGCCGGTTCATGCCCACGTATTCGAAGGCGACATTGTACTGCCGGTCCTTCGCGCGCACGATGTTTTCCTCCCCGTCGTAGTCGAGTACCCGCACGTTTCCGTCCGGCTCCCGGACCTTCAGGGTGTTGCCGAGCAAGTTGAGTTTGCGGCTACGCACATTTCCGCGGGCATCCACAGAGGCCGTTACCCGGGCCAGCCGATCGTAGCGCCATTCGCTGCTGGCTCCGTCGGCCGTGGTCAGCTTCGTGAGGTTGAATTCCCCGTCGTAGGCTAGCTCCGTTCGGTTACCGACGGGGTCGAGGATCTCCGTCAGGTTCGGTCCGTCGTAGCCGTATTCGGTAGTGGCCCCGGTGGGGTCGGTCCGCGCGATCAATCGGTGCAGGTCGTCGTAGACCCAGCTCCAGCTCCCGCCGATCTGGTCCTTCGCGGCGACGAGCAGATGATCCTGGCGCGTCAGCTTGATCTGGCTGCCGTCGGGGTAGGTTATTTGGCTGCGGTGTGCCAGGGCATCGTATTCGTAGTTGGTCACCCGCCCCAGTTCGTCCACTTCTCGCAGTAGTTCGCAGGCTTCCCCGTACAGACTCAATCGCTCGTTACCGAGTGGATCGACCGTTTTCCAGACCAACCCGTCCTCATTGTAGTGGTACATTGTTACCTGCCCCAGGCTATTCACCACCCGCGTCACGCTGTTTTCGGTATCGTAGCTGACCGTGTTGTCGTGTATACCGCCGTCCCCCCACGTTCGCACGCACCGCGCGTCTTGCCCCTTTCCCCCGTATTCGAAGTAAAAGGACAGCCCGTTCCGGTTCGTTTCCCGGGTCAATAGGTGGTTTTGGTATTCGTAGCGGAAGCTGCCCCCCACGGCGTCGATGCTTTCGACTAGGTCGCCCGCGGCGTCGTAGCGGTAGCGGACCAGTGCTACCCGCACCCCATTGCCCCCCGGCTGGGGGTGCGGTGCCTCGATGGCGGTTATCCTTCCCCGGCTATCGGTCAGCACGGTCAGTTCCCGCGCGGCGCTATCCACGATACCACTTAAATATCCGCGGCGGTCGTACGCAAATTGAATTTTTGGGGCGCCGGGGCGCAGGATATAAGCCAATTTCGCGGAACCAGAGATGGTCATCTCATCATTCCGGAAACAGTAGACGGAGTACTGCTCATCCGTCACGATGAAGTGGGTATCGTCGCGCGTGAAGCGCAGTTTCTCCTGCTTCAGGTAGATTTCTTCGCCCGGGAAATAGTAATTGACGTAGGCATTTCTGCCGTCCGGTAAGCGTAATTCCAGGGTGTCATCGACGCGGGTGAGTTCCAAGTCGTAGGCGTGATGCCAACCGTGGCCCAGCGGCCCTTCGTGGTCGGAGGTGGAATACCAGACCCGCTCCCACACCAGCGGGATCGGTCCCGGCAGCTCAAAGTCAACCCGGTCGGTAAAGACTTTTCCCGTACCTACGTCTACCGGGTGCCCGATGACGCTACATATTCCACGGTGAACTTTGTTGCGGAGATTCTCCGGCAGGTGCTTCGTCACCACGCTGGCCGCATCGTGTATCTTGTCACATACCTTTTTATACCCCTTCGAGTTCTTGACGAACTTACTGAAGAACTTGCCCCCGGCGGCCATTCCCAGCTTCATGCCGATAGCCATCATCGAAATGGTCGGCGGTCCGCCCACCATCACCAGCTGTCCGCCGGGTATAGCGATCAGCACGGAGGTAGGCAGGCTAAGGCCGGCTTTGGCCTTACCCTTCGGCCGGGGCGGGCTCGGCATGCCGATACAGGAGCAACTCAACACGGGCGACGACATCCGGCTAAAGGGCTCGTCCTCCACCACCACGGTGGCACTTCCCATGAAGATCTCTCCCTCGTTACCGACCGGTTTGATGAAGGTGCCGCCGATGGGAATATGTGGGGGTATCGCTTTGGCCTCGTTGCCCGCCTGCGCCCGGGGCATCCCGTTTACGTAGGTCGAGGCACCGATGATGGGCAGGAACTCCATCGGATCCAGGATCATCCCGATGAAGGGGTGGGGGATGGGGATCGGCGGTACCGGTCCCGGGGGCTGGATGATGTGGATGTCCACGCCCATCACCATGTCCATCATTTTAGCGGCGATCATGGTGTGACGGGGGTTTGGGCTTTTTCGATCAGCTCCTCCCAGTCGGATCCGACGAGCCGTTCCATCCGGTGACGGATATCGGAGGTAGCATCGTGCCGGTTCAGCTGGTCGATCAATTCCAACAGGGCCTGGCCCACGTAGGGTAGGGTAGAGCCGCGGAGTAATTCCGGAGAGAGGTCCTCGGCGACGTTTAGGGCATCGAGGTTCCGTTGCCAGGCTTTTTCCTGCGCTCCGGCGCAATTAAAACACCACGCAGCCAGCCGAAGAGCTTCCATCCGCTGGAAGGCTTCGTCTTTCTGGTCGGCACAGGCGGCGGCTTCCACGTAAATGGCGGCGGCCCGGTCGTATTGCTTAGCGTGAAGTAGGCCCGCGGCTTCGAAGTTCATGGTCTGCAGCAGGACGGCCCGACCGGCGGGATTGCCCACATCTATGGCCAGTTGCGCGGCCTCGCGAGCCTGGCGGAAATAGCTTAGCGCTTCCTCCCGCTGCGCCTTATGGGGCAGCAAATGGGCTCCCTGCGCGGCCAGTACGGTAGCGGTGAGGTGCTCCCAGCCTATCTGCTGTTGCGCGAGTTTCCGGGCCGCTTCCCCCTTGCTGCGCATGGAATCGTACGCGCCCTGCGAGCCAAACTGCGAAAGTTCCAGAAAAAGGGTGCGAAATTGTACCGCCGGATCTTCGGGGTCCCCTTCGGCGGCCAGCTCCCGGGCCAGGTCGTTCATCTTTAGCTCCGGTCGCAGGGTCCGCACGCCCATATCCTCCCGACCGGCAAAACGGCGTCCCAGCGGACCGTCTTCCCGGTCTTGCACCATCAGGTCCACCCCTTCCGGCAGGCCGGTGGCGAGCAGGCGTTGCAGCGTGGTAGCGAAGGTATCGCGGGGGGGTAGCTTAGGATTAAGATAAAGGACCGTACGACCGCGGTGATTTTTTAGCTCACGGGTGAAGGAGCGTATCCGCTCAATAAAATCTTCAAGTCTCCGGGAACGCAGCGGTATCAAGTGAGGCGCGAAATCCACACCCTGTGCGCGTAGTGCATCTCCCGCGCTTTCCAACTGCCGGCGGAATTCGCCATCCAGCTCCGTCACGTAATCCGGCGCGTCGGAAACGCCCTGGATGAAAGTAAGGAATAGATCGCGGGTCACTGCCCCGGCGGAGTCTTCCGTCAGCACGAAGGCTTCGATCATAGCGGTCTCGTCCGGTTCGACGATCCAGAGCAGCAGCCTACCGGCTTTATCGGGTACGACCGACTCCGTATACAGGCGCTGAACCTGCCGTAAGCGGCGGACGGCGGCATTGCTGTGCGGGTTGGTGGACAAGATGTTGGATTATACCGGCGACACCGGCGGTGAAATACAACCGTCTATTCATGGTCCAACAAAAAAGTTACCACCTTTTTCAAATTTTATAGTAACCTCTTCGGTAGGTGCAGCATAAAGGGGCAACAGATCACCTTTAATCGAAATTTAAATTGCTCACCCTCGGGAACTACACCACCGACCTGCGCGACGCCAATCGCATCGCCGCCGCCATTGCCCGGGAATACCGGGGAAGCCACTACGGTCCGCCACATTTGCTCAAAGCAGTCCTGCACGATGACGTGGGCCTGTCCGGGATGCTCCGGACGATGGAGGTCGACCTGAACCGAATGCGCGAGTGGGCCGAGATCCGGCTGCGTCGCTACCCTAAAAGCGCCCGGCCCGCCGCCGAGCCCACGCCCGATGACGCGGTGGAAAAGGTGATGAGCACGGCCGATATCGTCCGGCTGAAGCTCTCCCTGGACCGGGTGGACAGTGCCTGCGTACTCGCCGCGCTGTGTAAGCCCGGGGTCGGTTTCTCCGGAGAGGAACTGAAATCTTTCCCGCTCACCGAGCAGCAACTGCTGGCTAATTACGTGGCGGAAGTGGCCAACCAGCCCCTGGAAAAGCCAAGCCGTAACGGCACGGCTAGCGGCAACGGCGATACAGCCGGGAGCAAGGGGAAGCAACTGGAGCGATTCTGCATTGACAAAACCGCCGCCGCCCGGGCCGGAAAGATCGACCCGATCATCGGTCGCAACCGGGAGATCCGCAAGATCGCCGAAATACTGGGCCGACGCACGAAACCCAACGCCATCATCGTGGGTGAGCCTGGCGTCGGCAAGACGGCGCTGGTAGAAGGGTTCGCCCGCCTCATCGTGGCGGGGGAAGTGCCCGAGCGGCTACGGGAAGCCACCCTGTGGGAGCTGGATACCGGTTCGCTCATTGCCGGCGCGGCCTATAAAGGCGAGATCGAAGAGCGATTGAAAGGCATCCTGGCGGAGATCAAGGCCCGGCCCGGCACCATCCTATTCATTGATGAAATTCACATTCTGCTGGACCCCCAGGGCGGAGCCGGAGGGGCGGCCAATTTACTGAAACCGGAACTGGCCCGCGGCGAACTAACCGTGATCGGGGCTACGACCCACGCGGAATATCGTAAGTACATTGAAAAAGATGATGCCTTCAAGCGACGCTTCGACACCATCGAAGTGGAGGACCCCGACGAGGAGAAAGCGGTCCGCATGCTGCAGGCCCTGGCCCCCGCCTACGGGGAGCATCATCAGCTGACACTCACGCCCGCCGCCCTGCGCGAGGCCGTACATCTGGCCACGCGTTACCTCAAGGACCGGCAATTACCCGATGCGGCCATCGATCTTATCGACCGCACCGCCGCGGCCGTGCGCATGATGGTGGAGACCAGCGGGGATGAAGTGGCGCGGCACCGCGAACGCCTGAACGAATTGACCGAGGCAGGTAAGGAGCAGGACCCCGACTACTACCTGGCCGAACTCAAGTGGTTCGAAAGCGAGCTGCGCGATGCCGTATCGCCCATCCTGCTGGGCAAGGTGCCCGACCTCCAGGAAGTGAAAGGGATGGAAAGGGCGAACGATCTGGTGGACTACCTGCGCCGCCTACTCGATTCACTGGACGAATACGCCGAGTCCGACAAAGACACCATACTCAGTGAGGACGTAGCTGCCCTCGTGGCCTACGCTAAGGGGATCCCGATCGGTAAGATCCAATCCGACGAAAAGCAGAAGCTCGATACGATGGCCCAATTGCTGGGCGAGCGGGTCATCGGGCAGGACCAGGCCATCCAGTCGGTAGTGAGTGCCGTCAAGGTAAGTCGCGCCGGGATTGCCGATGCCGGCCGGCCGGTCGGCAGCTTCTTCTTTCTCGGCCCCACCGGTACCGGAAAGACCGAGCTCGCCAAGGCACTGGCGGACTTTCTCTTCAACGACGAAGCCGCGTTGATCCGCTTCGATATGTCGGAGTACGCGCAGCAACATGCCGCGGATACGCTTACCGGTGCACCTCCGGGCTACGTTGGCTACGAGGAGGGTGGCATTCTGGTCAATCGTATTCGCCGGCAACCCTACTCGGTGGTCCTCTTTGACGAGATTGAAAAAGCCCACCCCGAAGTCTTCAAGGTTTTTCTCCAGGTACTCGACGACGGAAAGCTCACGGACAAGCAAGGCAAGGTCGGTGACTTCACGAATGCCATCATTCTATTCACCTCCAACATCGGTCACGAATTCATCGTCGATAGCTTCCGACGCGACGAAATTCCCACCTCCGCTCAGCTGACGGAACACATGAGCCAGCACTTTAAGGACGAGTTCCTGGGTCGGCTCACGGAGATCATTCCCTTCGGCCCGATCACGGAAGAAAATATTGTCAAAATTTTCCGCATTCAATCACGCAAACTCGGTAACAGTTTGCGGCTCAAGGGAATAAACCTACAAATGACCGGGGAAGCCGAGCACTTCTACGCCATGCGCGGCTTTTCGCCGCGCTTTGGTGCCCGACCGCTGCGCCGCGTCATTCTCAACGACTTACAGAAGCCGATTTCGCGGCTCATTATCTCCGGCGAACTCGCCGACGGGCAACAGTTGCTCATCGACCTCGACGACGACGGGCAAGCCCGATTCAATATTCAATAATCCATACCCATGGCAGACTTCACTTCCAACCAAGATTTACGAAAGAACGGCTTCATCTACGAGACCGTCGACGCGGCCAACGAAGCGATGGCCGACATCCCCAAGAACCGGACCCTCCTTACCGCGGATCTCACCGATAAGCCGGCCACCCGCCCGGAAATGACCTACGAACTGGAAACCATTGAGGACGTATTCGAGCACTTCCAGCCCGCGGTGAAGATGGAATTCAATGACGCCGAGGGCGCCTCGATCAACGAGGAGCTCCACTTTTCCAACCTCGGTGACTTCGGCGACAAGGCCCTTATGCGGCAGAGCGGCTTCCTGGGCAAGACCAACCAGCAGCGTGCTAACTATTCCACTTTCGCCACCCGCCTACAGAACAACAAGGTCCTGCAGCGGGTCCTGAGCGACCCCGAAAAGAAGGAGGCCTACCTCACCGTACTGCGCTCCATGCTGCAGGAACTCGAAGACGAAGCATAAACCGAAGCACTCAACACTAAAGCACAATACAAGCACCATGGCACAGGAAGAATTACAGGGAGCGACAACCGGCGCACCCGCAGAAAAAACGGCCACCCGGGAGGGCGCTATACCCGCCGAGGCGGTAGGCCACGCGGTCGACTCGCTGGAAGAGTACGGCGGTTTCGATCTGGTGGCCGGCAGCGTAGACGGCGCCGGGAATATGGAACCCGATTCCATCCTCAAGGACATCTTCCTGGAGGAAGAAAGTAATAAACGGGAACGCAAGGAATTGCGGCAGCGACTGGAAGACTGGATCGCGCTGATCACGGAAGTCGACAACGTCGGTGAAATGATCGAGCAGAGTAATAGCCGGCACGAAGAGGCCGACGCCCTGCTGAAGCAGAATCTGAAAAAGACGCTCGACCGCATCGCGAAGCTCGAAACGAACTACCGCTCGGTCGCTAACTTTTACCGCAACGCCGCCGGCGACAAACCGGTCAAGAACGTGACCATCGTCAATGCGCCCCTGGAAAAGCTGAACGATCTGGACAATCCGATTTTTCTGAAGGCCATCGGCGACGAGCTCCAACAGAAATTCGACCGACTGGACCTCATGAACAGCTACGGGCTGGTGGTCGTACCCGGCTTCCTGGGATCCAAAGCCGTGATCGACGAATGGGCCCGGACGGGTCAGGAAGCGAAGGCCATGCTGCTGACCGACTTCCGGGACCTGGCCAATCCCGACCAGGTCATGAAACTCTGGGAAGCCGGTAAGTACACCGGCGCCGACGAGCATAAGGGGAACGTCATGATGACCTGTAACTGGCTGGTCGGACGACCGGCTAACGAAGACGTAGGCGAAACCGATCCGCTCTACATCCCGCCCTCGACCGCCCTGGCGGGGAGGATGTACGCTAACAATATCGCCCAGGTGTCGGCAGGTAAAAAATTCGGCGTGCTGCGCGGCGTAGAAGGTACCCGCTTCGTGACCCGCGCCAACGAGCTGTCGGACCTCGGCGAGATGGGTCTTGTCCCGATGGCCTATGAATACGGGCAGGTGCAGGCCTTCAGCCAGCGTACGCTCTTCAACGGAGATAACCTGGGTATGCAGACCTACTCGGTCGTGCGCACCTTCGACTGGCTCACCAAGAGCCTGATGGACTACCTGAACCGCATGCTGTTCATCAATATCAGCACCAACGCGGAGATGAACATTCACCGCGAAGTAGCCAAGTTCTTCTTCAACTGCCAGAAGAACGGCATCCTGGAGAAGTACGGCAAGGTGGAGATCAAGCGCGATCCCAACCAGAAAGATCGGGTATGGGTCAAGGTCCACGCCACGCCCTTCTTCCCCGCCCGCAACTTCGTCATCAACCTGGAAGGCAAGAGCGGCGATGACCCGAACTCGCCTCCCAATTGGGACAGTAACGTGGCCTAACCACGCAAGACTATTACCGGCATCGCCCCGCCACGCTGGGTAGGGGGCGGCCGATTCAATTCACCCTTTAATTC
>JBASAV010000643.1:0-6761 GCA_049650785.1 Lewinella sp.
GAGAAAGCCTACTACGAAGCCCGCAGTCAGATAAACGTGTTGGAGGATGATCTGCGGAAGGATAATCGGCAGCGGCAGGATGCGCAGGTTCGCGTGAATCAGCTGAAGGACCGCTTTACCGATGTGCGCTTCAAGCTCAACGGAGTAGAAGAAAGACTTAAGATCGAGTTCGACCTGAGTCTGGAACAACTCGCCGCCGTCGAGATCGAGGAATGGACCGGAACGGTGGCCGAACTGGAGATGAAAGTAGATCGTTTGCGCAGCCGGATCGGCAACTACGGCGAGATCAACCCCATGGCGGTGGAGGCCTACGACGAGATGCGGGAACGCCACGAAAACATCACGGTACAACGCGACGATATCGTGAGTGCCAAAGAGACCCTCATCAAAACCATCAAGGAGATCGAGGATACGGCCACGGTACAATTTTTGGATGCCTTCGAGCAGGTACGTATCTACTTCATCGACGTGTTCCGGAGCCTGTTTACGGAGGACGATAACTGCGATCTGATCCTGCTCGACCCCGAGAATCCGCTGGAGTCGAATATCGAGATCGTGGCCAAGCCAAAGGGTAAGCGCCCACAGACCATCAGCCAGCTGTCCGGGGGAGAAAAGACGCTAACCGCTACGGCCTTACTATTCGCGCTTTACCTGCTCAAGCCCGCCCCCTTCTGTATTTTCGACGAGGTGGACGCACCGCTGGATGACGCCAACATCGCCAAGTTCAACCGCATCATCAAGAAGTTTAGCAAGGACAGCCAGTTCATTATCGTCACGCACAATAAGCTGACAATGGAAGCAGTGGATAGCATTTACGGAGTCTACACCACCGAGCAGGGTGGATCGGGTGTGGTGCCGGTTCAGTTTACCGAACTGGAAGGTAGTACCACTTTCTTGGCGCGGTAGAAGTCCCGGAGACCAATCTCTATTTGGAGTATCCATTTGTCCTGCGCTCCGGCGCAAGAAAAATCCTTGAATGCTAGCTCAGCTGCTTGGCGACCAAGTAGCCGGAGGTTCCGTTGAGTCCGGGACCGGGATGAGTGGCCGCACCGATATGGTATAGGTTCCTGACCGGCGTTTCGTGCCCACGCAAGCCGGGGAGCGGCCGCCAGAAGAGAAATTGGTCCAGTGAGGCCGTACCGCAGTAGGGATCTCCGCCCACGAGGTTGGGATTGATACGGGCCAGATCGGCGGGGCTCAGTATATGCCGCTCCAGGATATCCCCCTTGAAGCCGGGCAGCTGCCGGTCGAGGATGTTGACGACCCGGTCCGCGTAGGCTTCCGCGATGGCTTCCGTCCAGTCGCCCGTACATTCAATTTCATTAAGGCTATCACCGGTAGGAAAAGCCGGGAGCTCCTGTAGCTGGATCCAAATAGTCCATTTGCCATCCGGCGCGCGGCTCGGGTCGATGGCCGTATGTTGGCCTACGACAATGGTGGGTTCGGCCGGTAGCAGTCCCCGAACGGCTTCGTTGACCGCCCGGCTGGTGCCATTCATCCCGGGGGTGACGTGAACCATGCCGGTTTTTCCCAGCACCGGATCGGGCCAGCGCGGTGGATGATCGAGGGAAATGTGAATCTGCATATTCCCGCGTCCGTAGCGGTAGTCGTCGGCTTCCCGTTTGGTTTCCTGCGGCACGGCGGAGCCGGGAAGGAGCTGGTGGTAAAGCGCCGTCGGGCTGACGTTGGCCAGCACGTTGTCGGCGGGGTGCAGCTCTCCGGCCACTTCCACGCCGGTGGCCTCACCGTCTTCGACGACGATACGTTCCACCACGCTATCCGTGTGGCAACTGCCGCCGTTGTCTTCGATGAGCCGGACGAGTACGTCGACCAGCCGGCTTCCCCCTCCCTCCGGGACGGGCATTCCCGTGTTCTCGAAAGAAGCGAGGATAATGCGTAGCATCAGGCTTCCGCCGGCGTCGTCCGGACCCATGCCGGTGTGCAAGGTCCAGGGTGCAAGACATGCTTTGATTACCTCCCCCTTAAAGGTGTTATCCAGCCACTTACGGGCGTTGGGTAGTGCCTCCCCGAAGAACTCGATCAGGCCTTCCGGACCCATATTCCAAATGTTTTTGGCTGCCAGGCCGGCACCTGCCACGGACCAAAGCTCCTTCGATAGTAGTCCGAACGCTAGTTCGGCCTGCTTGTCGAAGGCGCCCATCGCCGCGCGGTAAGCATCCCCGTCACCAGCATGCGCCTCGTTCAGGGCCGCCACGTTTTTGTCACGGCTATCACGCAGCGCCAGGGCGCCACCATCGGGCAGTAGTACTCCAGCGGTGAATTCCGTGTTGAGGTAGGTCAGGCCATACTCTTCTAGCGTCTCCTTCATCTCTGCGAAGAAGGGGCCGGTGGTGAAGAGCGGGTGGAATCCCGAAAAGATCTCGTGTCGAAAGCCCGGAACGGACAGTTCTTTGGTCAGGATATTACCGCCCAGCCACTCGTTTTTCTCAAATACGGTGACGCGTTGTCCGGATGTGGCCAGCACGGCCGCCGCGCAGAGGCTGTTGATCCCGCTGCCGATGATGATGGTGTGTTTGCTCATGTCTAGTTATTGTGTAACCCGGGCACGCTTGCGCTCCAGGCTTGACTGTACTTCCGGCACGTCGCCGAGATACTTTTCGAGGTAAGGAAGTAGTGCCCCGAGGTGTTCAAGCAGCTGCACCGTATCTGCCCCCTGGATAGCGTCGGTAAGGAACTGCCGGGTTACTTCGCGCGCCTGCGGAAAATTACCAACCCGTCGCAAAGCCTTCAGGATCACGATGCGGTAGCGCGTCCCGATGCTGAGTTTCAGGATGGCCTTCACCATGGGCAGGGGGGCGTTACATTCCACCTTCCGATTGCCCAGGAGGTTAAGGACCTCGACGTAAACCTTATCGTAGCGGGCCTGGAGAAGTTCCCGTAGTCGTTGCTCCACCTCAACCGGCAAGGGCCTACTGTACTCCGGTTGCTGTACCAGGACTTTGAGTTGCAGTAGCGCATTCCGTTGCAGCCGGGGTTCCGGCCGCTGCAAATATGCAGCGACCACGCTCATCGCCTGGTCGAGGGGAGTGGCTTTCACGAGCCTGGTCCAGCCCTCCTCCAATTGCTGCGGCCAACTCACGGGCGGTACGTCCAGGAAGTGAGGGGCGGCGGCGCGCTGGTTCATGGCTTCCAGGGTGACGGGAGGCGTAGACAGCCCATTAAGCACGCGCAACAGCACATCGAGGTGTTGATACTCCTGTATGGATTCGAAAGTGTCCAATAAAATAGGTCGTATCTCTCTGTCCGATAGGCCAATGCTGTGCATGACTTCTACGATACCCGGAGCCAGATACGGATGATCTTTCAGCAGCTCAATTGCAAAAGCAAGACTCGCCCTGCCCCGGAAGCCCGATAGAAAGCGCAGTAGAGCCGGTAGATCATCTTCTGAGATGTTGCCGCGATGGTAGACGTGCTGCAGGCGAGCCAGCACCTCATCCTCCCGGAAGTACTCCAGGCCGAACAGCAGGTGACGCGCGTAAGGATGGCGGCCTTCTCGTTCAAGTTCATTCAATAAGCGTTCCCGGCCCGCCACGGTCTCTAAAGCGCCAAGCAGGCGGTATGCTTCGGCTACGGAGCCGAGCGTCGGGGCGTCGATCAGGCGCAGCAGGTAGGGTTCCAGCGTGGGGCGTGCGGAGACCCGGAAGGCCGTAGCTTCTCCACCCGTCAGTTTAGATAGTGTCCGGTTGCGACAAATTGCATCCGGATGCATGGCCTCGCGCCACGCGGGATGGGCCTCCCAAAAGGTGGCTGCCAACCGGCCCGCACCCTCCGTGATGTGGGGCTGATAGGTTTTACACAGTTCCGCAATCAGCCCGGGCGGATCGACTGCCGTCAGGTAGCCCAAGGCCCAGTCCGGTAATAACTCACCCAGGTCGGCGAAGTACTGCTTCACCGTCGGCCAGTCATGACCATAGGTCATCTGGAATACGGTATCCGGCATATCCTGGAGGGGTATGGCCACAGTGGCCATCCGACCGGATTCATCAAGCCCAAAGGTATACGTGGCCTCCCCGTAGCGCGTGGGTAGGGTAAGTCGGGTGAATTGATCCATGTACCGGTTAAAACCGTGCCGGAGCCATTTAGATTAGTATGACTTGGTCGGGCGTGAAGGGTGGGGTAGGGGGCAGGACGAAATGGTCGGTATCCCGTAGAATTGCGAAGAGGATCGGTACGCCCGGCTGATGGGGCGGGTAGTCGGTCTGCCCGTCGGTGATGACCAGTACGGTATCGGGTTGTGGTTTTAGCCGGACCGCCGCTTCGATCCCTTTGCGGAGGTCGGTGCCACTGCCCCCGGGCAGATAATTGATCCGGTAGGCCTCCCTTTCCGCGACCAGGCGGACGGGCTCGTAGTCCGTGATGTCACACGGGATGATGGTTACCGGCGCATCGAACTGCCGGATGATGGCCGCTACTTCCGCTAGCGCGCGTTGCAAATCGGCGTCCTGCATGGAAGCGGAGGTGTCGACAACCACCGCGATGCGGGCGCTTCGGTTGCCAGCGAGGGCGGGCGGCAGAATAGGGTGGTACACCGCCTGCCGTCGGTGGGCCCGCCCGTAAGTGTAATCCGTTTTGGCACCCTGTCCCTTACGAATGGCCAGACTCATGCGGTGGCGGAGGCGTTGCCGCCAATTGACGCGGCTGCCGAGTACCTCGCGCGCCCACGCGCGCCAGCTGTCGGGGATACCGGACTGATCCGCCTCCCGGGTGAGCCGGGCCACTTCCCGGCGTACCAACTCCTCGTCCAGGGGTGCCAGCTGTTGCTCGCCCCCGGCTTCCCAGGGGCGGATGCGGCCGTGTACGCCGCTACCCTCGTCGATGGGAAACTGGGCGGCGGTGAGGTTGGGGTCGATGCGGCGGTAATAATGTTCCGCGAGTTGCCCCGCCTCCAATCCCATTGCTGCTGGAAACCGACCGGGGTAGGCCGCCGGCATCTGCAGGCCCGACCATTCCGCATCGTTGATCTCGAGGTCACCGGCGATATTCCACCGCCGCTCCGGGCCCGGCCCGACGATGCCCAGGGTTTCGGCGCGATCCCCGTGCCGGCGAAGTAAATGACTGATCTCGTGCACCCACAGGAAACCGAGTTCGGCGAGTGCGTCCAGACGCGCTCGGCCCCCACCGATGCGTCCTACCGCATCCGGGTTCCAGTAAATGTTATAGTGCCGATCTACCGCGGCCACCTTTACCTTGTCCGTCACCACGATGCGACACCGAAAGAGCGCGGGTGCGAACCACGGTAGCCGCTCGGCCGCATAGGCCCGGGCGAATCGCAGATCTTCCATCACGGTGGCGGTATCAGGCGAGGACATCCACGAACTCCTTGAAGGTGGCGTCGCTGAAGAGCTTCGCTACTTGCTCCAGGGCCCGGCTACGTGCTTCTTCGTCTGCGCTGGCGGCCAGCCGGCTAACCCAGCCCGCCCGGGCGAGATCGCGCAGGGATACGAAGATCACATCCCGCCGGCCTAAGTCGAAGATTTCCTCGACCAGGGCTAAGTAGACCAGCGAGTAATCGAGCAAGCGGGGTCCGTCGAAGGCCGCGATTAGCCGGTTATTCAGGCTGTAGAATAGGACATACAATTCGCTATCGTCCAGATCTTTGAGATCAATGGTTTGCCGTTCTGATAGAATGTCTTCCGGGTCGGGAAGGCGCAGTCGGTTCAAGTATTCCAGAAAGGGTAGGGCGGTGGCTTCCCCGAGACAGCCAGCCATCAGTTCGAGGATAACGCTCTGGGCTGTCGTATCCTCGGAGCCCGGCCGGTAGCCTAATACATCGCAGGCGGCCAGGAGGGAAGCGGCGAAGTCCCACGTGCGGGGACTGGCGAAACCGTAGGGATTCTCTTCCGGATCACTGTGGAGCGCCGTTCCACCCAAACGCAGGAAGCCGGCGATTTTGACCTTCCATTCGGGCAATCGTTCCCGGTGGACGGTTGGGTCGATCTTCGGCAGCTCACCCTTTTTCCAACCTTCGGTGAGGGAGCGGATATACAGGGCTTCCGGGATGGCCCAATTAAGGTGCACGAAGCGGTTGCGGAGGGGCGGGGAGAGCTCCCAACCACCGATCATGAGGTCGGGGGGGTTGGCCGCCGCTACGATGCGCACCCCCTGCGGTAGTTCGCGAAAACCTACCCGCCGTTCGAAAACCACCCGCAGGAGGGCGGCCTGGACGGAAGGTGGTGCGGTGCTTAGTTCATCGAGGAAAAGGATACCGTCTTCGTCATCGCCGAAGGCCTCCACCCACTCGGGTATGGCGTAGCGGACGCGACCGTCAGAGAGTACCGGCAGGCCGCTAAAGTCCGTGGGATCGTGAATCGAGGCAATCAGGGTGGTCACTCGTAGATGCTCCGAAGCCAGCCCCTCTATGAAACTCGACTTGCCCACCCCCGGACGTCCCCAAAGGAGTACCGGAATACCGATCGGTCCCTGGGGCGAAGGAGTGGCCAGGGCAACGAGAAGGGCTTGGGCGCCGGTGGGCAGGTGTGTCGGTAGGGGCATGCGTGCGGGAAACAGTCGATTCCCGCTAAAAAGGAACGGGCCCTTGGCTTTGTTCTAACTACGACGGGAGCACTATTCTAGATGGTACCAATATTTCATCGTAGCTTTGCATTACAAAGTTCTTTATGGCTCGCACCATCAATACCCCGATATCCGACCTTCGCCACATTCGTGACCTGATGGAGCGGTCCCGCTACTTCATCGGATTAAGTGGTCTGTCCGGGGTAGGGGCGGGGGTATCTGCGCTC
>JBASAV010000644.1:0-2334 GCA_049650785.1 Lewinella sp.
CCGCTTCTGCTTTGCGCTCTTGCTTTTCTCCCTTGGCCTCGGCGCGCAGGGAACGGTGACCGGTACGGTTGTCGATTCGGACGGCCTGCCGCTGATCGGGGTCAACATTGTGAAAGAGAATACATCCAGTGGCACGGTCACCGATATAGACGGTACCTACTCGATTTCGGCCATTCCGGCTGACGTGCTCATCTACTCCTACACCGGCTACGAAACCCAGCAGTTTACCGTTGGCGATCAGACGGTGATCGACGTCACCCTCTCCGAAAACGCCGAGATACTCGACGAGGTGGTCGTTATCGGTTACGGCAGCGAACGGAAAGAGGACCTGACCGGATCGGTCAGCGTAGTGGATACGGAGGAAATGCAAAAGCAAGCCTCGAATGACGTGACGCAGATGATGCAGGGCCGGGTAGCGGGCGTATCCATCACTTCCGACGGCCAACCCGGTGCTACGCCCACGGTGCGTATTCGGGGCGTAAGTACCTTCGGTCTGGGCTCCGGGGCCGAACCGCTGTACGTGGTGGATGGCTTCCCCCTGCCCGGCGGTATCCGGGATATTAACCCGAATGACATCGAGTCCATCCAGGTACTAAAAGACGCCACCTCGGGGGCCATATACGGTAATCGGGCGGCCAACGGCGTCGTCATCATCACGACCAAGAGCGGCCGCAAGAACGCGGGCTTCAGCATCAGCCTGAATGCGTACGCCGGTCTGCAAACCGTGCCCGACCGCATCCCCCTGCTCGACCGGGAAGGTTACCAGATGATCAACTCCGAACTGCTACGGAACGCCAACCAGGCCCTGGTGCCGGGTAACGATCCCGGTTCCTCCTCCTTCATCGACGACATCAATACGAACTGGCAGGACGAGGGTTACACCGACGGCTCCATCCAGAACTACAACCTGGCCGTCTCCGGCGGAACGGATAAGAGTAATTACTACGCTTCCCTGGACTACCTGGACAATCGGGGCACCCTGGTCGGTACCGGACCCAACTACACGCGCTACTCCTTGCGGGTGAACGCGGAGACCGAACTGTCCGACCGGCTGACCTTCGGCGAGAACGTGTACGTCATGCGTTCCGACGAGGATCCCCTCTTCTTTTCCGGCGCCGCCACCTTATTCCTGCCCGGCGGTCGTCCATCCCTGGTAAACGACCTGCTGCAGGCCGCTCCGACCATCCCCCTGCTCGATCCGAACCGCGAGGGCGGCTACGGGGGAGCGGACGCGGTGATCAACCAGTCAATCACCCTAAACGTACCCGGCTTCAACTCACTGGTCTCTAACCAGTCGAAGGTGAACCGCATCCTGGCCAATGCCTATGCCACCTACAAGCTGGCCGAAGGGCTGGAGTATAAACTTAACTTCCAGTACGATAACACGAGCATCGAGGACCAACTCTTCGCTCCGCAGTACGACCTGGGATATTTCTTCCCCCGGCCCATCGCGGAACTACAGGTCGGCAACCGCTCCTCGAACTCCTACCTGGTGGAAAATACGCTCACCTATACGCTGGAGTCCAACAAGCACAACCTGACGGTACTGGCCGGCCAGACCTTTCAGAAGTTCAACTTCCGCCAGTTCGAGGCCGTCGGCTCCGGACTGGAGAAGCCCTACAACTTAAACCTCACCAGCGCTTCGACCTTCAGCGTGTCGGACAACCAGCAGCCCGCCGCCCTCGCCTCCCTGCTGGGCCGCATCAGCTACTCATACGATGACCGCTACCTGCTGACCCTAAACGGTCGCTACGACGGCTCCTCCCGCTTCCGGGCTTCCGACCGCTATGCCTTCTTTCCATCCATTGGTCTGGCATGGAAGATCCACAACGACTTCGATCTGCCCCAGGCGATCACCGCGCTGAAACTGCGTGGCGGTTACGGCCGCCTGGGTAACCAGGAGATCGGCAACTTCCGCTTCCAGAGTACCATCAACCGGGCTATTCCTTACGAATTCGGTACCGGCCGGGTACTGGGTGCGGCGACCACTATCCTGGTCGACCCCTCCATTGCCTGGGAGACGCGGACCACCCGTAGCGTCGGCATGGACCTGGAGCTTATGGACGGTCGCGTAGAATTTACCGCGGAGTACTACTCGAACGTGTCCGAAGACGTCCTGATCGACCTGCCTATACCGCTGTCTAATGGCTCCCTCGCCGGACTGACGACCAACGCCGGTTCTATCCAGAACTCCGGTATCGAGCTTTCGGCCACCTGGCGCCCGACCCTCGGGCCGGTAAGCTTCGAGATCGCCCCGAACTTCTACACCGTCAAGAACGAGGTGCTCGACATCGGAACGCTGGACTTCCTCTCCGGTGCCGGTGCGCGTACCGA
>JBASAV010000645.1:0-5445 GCA_049650785.1 Lewinella sp.
CTGGCAATTTGGGGAAGATGACCATCTTATTCTGGCTGTTTCGCCCCTTCCAGTCGGCATCGGAACGCTTACTTTCGCCTTCAATCAATACTTTAAATGATTTGCCTATATCCTTGCGGTTCAGCTGGTCACTTATACTGGTCTGTAAATCGATAACCTCCTGTAGGCGGCGTTTCTTTACGGGTAGCGGGACAACGTCGGTCAGCTTCCGAGCGGCCGGCGTACCCGGACGTTCGGAGTAGTAGAACATGTACGACATGCTGTAACGGGCGTATTCCACCATACTTAAGGTGTCGCGGTGTTCGTCTTCGGTTTCGGAGCAAAATCCGGTGATAATGTCCGAGCTAATCGCACAGTCCGGCATGATATCGTAGATGCGATCAATCTTGCTTTTGTACCACTCGCGATCGTAAGTGCGGTTCATCAGGTCCAGGATGCGGCTGTTTCCCGATTGTACCGGTAAGTGGATATACTTACAGATATTTTCGTGGTCACGCATGGTATACAGCACCTCATCGGTGATGTCCTTCGGATGACTGGTACTGAAGCGGATGCGCAAGTCGGGGTGCACGGCTGCCGTCATGGCCAGCAACTGAGCAAAATTGACGAGTTCACCGCTTTCGGGGTTGGTCCATTTGTAGCTATCTACGTTCTGACCCAGCAGGGTGACCTCGCGGAAGCCCCGGTCAAAGAGATTGGTCGCTTCGGCTACGATACTGAAGGCGTTGCGGCTACGCTCGCGTCCGCGGGTATAGGGCACGACACAGAAGGAGCACATATTGTCGCAGCCACGCATGATGGAGATAAAGGCGGTAACGCCATTGCTCTGCAGACGCAGCGGGTTGATGTCGGCGTAGGTTTCTTCCCGGCTAAGAAAAACGTTCACGCCTTTGTCGCCCTCTTCCGCCCCGGCAACCAACGTGGGTAGGTCGCGGTAGGCATCGGGACCGACCACCAGGTCGACCAGCTTTTCCTCTTCCAGAAACTTGGCCTTGAGGCGCTCGGCCATACATCCGAGCACACCGACCATCGTGCCGGGCTTGCGGGTCTTGACTTTGTCGAATACGCGGAGCCGCTTGCGGACGGTGTCTTCCGCTTTCTCGCGGATCGAGCAGGTGTTGATCAGGATAAGATCGGCCGCTTCCAGATTACGGGTAGGGTCGTAGCCAGCTTCCCCCAGGATACTCGCCACGATCTCCGAATCGCTAAAATTCATCTGGCAACCGTAGCTCTCTATGTAGAAATGCTTTTTTCCATCGACCGATGGCATGGCAAAGTCACCGTAGACTTCGCCCTGTTTGGTCTCGTCGATCTGCTTATCCGGTACGTCCGTTAGGGTAGGGTTGTCGTTATACATGTCACACCGCTTTGGCGCGCAAAGGTAGTGAATTTGGCTGACAGATTGTCAGTGTGTAGGGGTCGTTTAACCGTTGGCTTCCCGAAATGAAAGCCCTACGCCAAAACCCCTCAGAGCAGCATCTGGTAGATCAAGGTTCCTCGCCATGACCCACGTATTCCGTATCGTGTTGCTCTTAACGCCAATCGTAATGTTAGCCCAGGCCGATCTGGTCGACACGACCTACCATCCGGGCGGTGAGGTAGCCAGCGTGAGCTGGTATACCGTAAAGATGAGCGAAGAATTGACGAAGGCCGAAGCCTTTCAACGGGGGCTGGTGTACGGCAACGTAGGGGATACTATCCTAATGCGCGATAGTATAAAGGTTTGGGATAAGCTAGGTTACCGTATAGTCGATCCGGCCCCACCGATTTTGCCATCCCGTTCCAGGCGCTCGCCGCAAAGGGTCTTCAATCAAGAATTCATTCGCTTGCCGAGGACCTACTATTCGGATTACATCGGTGACTCCATCCGCGATACCCTGCGTATAAGCAACCTGGCGGATACACATCCGGCGGACAGTGTCCGTATCACGTTCACCTATCCCGTATTTCCGACGGATACCTTCCTGTATTTAAAAGATGCCGAACGCGAGGGCGTTCCCATTCTGCTGGTACCCGATACGGGGAGCTACCGTATCTCCGTGGTCATTTACCGCTCCGACAGTACCGTGCGCCGGGAGCTACCGGTGACGGTAGAAGGCTACGACCTCGCACAACGTGATTTTACAGCGGAGCTTCCCGGCACTCCTGCGTTGACTTTACCGACGGCTAGTAGAAAGCGTCTACTACTGCACCTGAGCGGATCGGAAAAATTACTAACGGTAAGCCTGGAGGGTGTCGTGGTCGATCGCTTCTCCGTGGGTAGGGGGCGGGATGAAATTCGGGTGGAGGGATGGCCCCCGGGGATCTACTCGCTTCGGTTGCAGGACTTAGGCACCGGTACGGATCGATATGCGCTTATCCGGTTGGCGTGAAGCAGGGTAGGTAGTAAAGTGACCGATTCGTCAAACGCGCTGCACCTGCGCTCCGCCGCCCCCTCAACTTAGACTAGAAAGAACCGTTTTCTAGCAAATCGCCCATAGATGTTCCGATACCTGCTCCTAGTTTTTGCGGTCTGTTTGGTGGCCGGCTGTACCTATACGGCCAAGATCACCGATGGGGCCACGGCCGTGGACCGCAAACAGTACGATACGGCCGTCCCCATGCTCGAGCGGGAGTACCGCCGCGCCAAAAGCCGGATCGAGCAGGGAGACATCGCCATGAACCTGGCGATCAGCTACCGGGAAACCGGACAGGATGAATCAGCGGCCGAATGGTTTCAAACCGCCTACGACAACGGCGTGGGAACGGAAGCCCTACGGGAAAAGGCTGACGCCCTGAAGCGCTTGGAACGATACGAGGAAGCTATTCAGGCCTATACCGACCTGGGATTCGAGATCGGTTCGCGGTACGAATTCCGCAAGGACATTGCCGGCGCTGAAATGGCCATGCGCCTTCAGGCCGAGCGGGCAGCCCAGGAAGTGAAGGAGTACGAAGTGAGTGCCGCTGCCTTTAACAGCCCGGGGGCCGACTACGCCGCCGTGAGCTACGATGACCGGCTGGTCTTCACCAGCGACCGGGCGTCAGCGGGCGGGGATGCCACCTATAACTGGACCGGACGCAGCTTCAGTGATCTATTTTTGGTGGACCCGGAAGTCAGCGACGTGCAGGCCTTTAATCCGACCGTCAATAGTGAATTCAATGAGGGGACCCCCAGTTTCAGTCCCGACGGATCCGTGATGTACTTCACCCGCTGCACGTCACCGGAGAAACGGGCGGACGCCTACTGTGGTATCTACCGCAGCGAACGGCTGGGGGAGGGATGGAGCCCCGCCGAAAAACTGCCCTTCGTAACGCCCGAAGCTAATTTCATGCACCCCGCCCTCAGCGATGACGGGCAGCGTATGGTCTTCTCGGCTAACCTCCCGGAGGGGTGGGGCGGATACGACCTCTATAGCGTCGACCTCGCGGCCGACGGACAGTGGGGTACGCCCGACCTCATGAATCGCGCCATCAATACCGGTGGCAATGAGCAATTTCCCTACCTAGAGGCGGATACCCTCTACTTTGCCAGTGACGGTCTGGAGGGGCTTGGTGGCTTAGACATCTTCCGCACCTGGCCCCTGGATGACGGTCGCTACAGTGCTCCACGTAACCTCAAGCTGCCGATCAACAGCGGCGCGGACGATTTTGCATATACGATCGTTCGCCGGGAGGGAACCGGAGTAGGAAGCACTACGATCGGCTACTTCAGCAGCTCCCGGCCGGGCGGTAGTGGGAGTGACGATATCTATGCCTACACTAAAACGGTTCTGCCCCCGCCGCCACCCGACCCGACACCCATCGAGTATCGAAACGTGTTGGACGTGACCGTGGTAGAAAAAATTTACGAAGACCCCACCGATCCCGCTAGCCGGGTTCTAGGCCTCCGTCCCGTACCGAACGCCAGCGTGATCGCTGCCGTGGGTGATCAGAGCCGCACGGTAGCCACCAACGAGGAAGGCGTACTCAGTCTGGTCCTTACCGACGATCAGCGCTACGAGTTCCGTGCCGAACGCCCCGAATACCTCGCCGCGGAGGGCCGCTTCAGCAGCCGTAACCTTCCGCGCGACCCGGATGCTCCGGAACAACGCTACGAACTCGAGTTGGAGATTGAAAAGATCTTCCTCAACCGCGAGATCGTCCTGCAGAATATCTATTACGACCTGGACGAAAGCTTCATCCGCGAAGACGCTCAACCCACGCTCAACCAACTTGCCGATCTCCTACGCCGTAACCCGGACGTATCCATCGAACTCGGTAGCCACACCGACTGTCGGGCAACCAACAGCTACAACGAGACCCTCAGTGAAGCCCGTGCCACGGCCGCCGTCACCTACCTCGTGGAGCAAGGCATAAGCGCCGAACGCCTCACGGCTCGCGGTTACGGGGAAACCCAACCCGTCGCCGACTGTATCTGCGAACGCTGTACGGAGGCGCAGCATCAGCTGAACCGGCGCACCACGTTTCGAATTTTGGAATGATCTGTTGGTGAATTGATGAGGGGTTGAATTACTGAATTTTGCTGCACAGGCTACACCGCGAGGCCCTCGCTCGCTGAGGTGGAGCGTCTCTTCCAGGGCCGTATTATGGAAGTTGGGAAGCGTATTATCTGTGGGGCGGCGCAGCTGACCATCTGCCTAATCTATTGGCCGTAGAATCCTCCGCGGCGCGTCAATCAACAGCGGAGCACGAGCGAAGCGAGCAAACACCACCGGCAGCTCATCCACTAAATCAGTCCTTTACCAATTCATCTATTTACCAACCGGCAACCGGACCGCCTTGATCATATACCCCTCCGGGCTCTCATAATCGTACAGTTCGATGTGGGTCTGCTCGATCAGGATATTGACGAGGCTGTACGTGGTCCCGATCGCGTAACCTTTATTGGCCAGGTACTGAGTCACGAACCACTTGAGACCGACGTAGGTGGTAAAGTTGAGATGCAGTGCCTCGTGGAGCTCCTCCATAATCTCCTCGGCGGTGATGACGCGGTAGCCGGGCGGGGCCGTATCCCGGTAAGTGTTGGTCTTATGTTCCAGCTTGATCTTGCCGATGATCTTCGGTCCGGTTAATTTGACGCGGTACTCGCCGGCGGCTTGCTTTTCCTGGGGTGTCGGGGGTAGGGGAGAAGAGTCTCCTTCAACGACGGACGGATGACCGCTGCGATTGTTGATATCGTGGGCCTGCTGTACGGCGGCTTCCTCTTGTTCTTCCCGGACCACCTCGGCGGCCGCCTGGTGAATAGCCTGTTTCTCCTTAAGCGAGAGTACGATCTCGTCAATGTGACTCTCCGCCTCCTTGATGATCGAGGTGAGCTCCGCGGACAGCTCGATGCCCTTACGCAGCTCCGAATGAAAGAAGGTAGCCTGGTGAGCGACCTTATTGCGGATCTTCGACATCTCCTTCCACAGCCGTTCGAAGTTCTTGTCGCGGAAGAATGTCTTGAAGTATTTCGTATAGTTACCC
>JBASAV010000646.1:0-2859 GCA_049650785.1 Lewinella sp.
GTTTACCAGCGATACTTTCATATCCGCCCCAAACTCTCCGGTCTCCACCGTCCGCCCCGCTACCGCACCCAGGTACGCGACGAATCGTTCGTAAATCGGATCGGCCACCTGCGGCGCTGCGCTGCGTGTGAAACCCGGGCGGTTCCCTTTCTGGGTACTGGCAAAGAGGGTGAACTGGGAGACGCACAGGATCCCGCCGTCCACGTCGGTTACGCTGTGGTTCATCTTCCCCTCGTCGTCGTTAAAGATGCGTAACCGGCTGATCTTGCCGGATAGCCACTCGATGTCTTCCGTGTCATCCCCTTCCTCGATGCCGACGAAGAGCAGCAGACCGGGGCCGATCTGGCCCGTGACCGATCCGTCCACCATGACGCTGGCTTCCGAAACTCGTTGTATCAATACTCGCATGGGAGGAATATACAATGCCATGCTCGGCCGGGCCCAACGCAAAAAAGCCCTGACCGCACGGGGCGGTCAGGGCAGTAGTTTTGCAACCTACCGGGCGGATGCCCGAGCGGTGCTTTATTTCTTGTAGGTGTCGTCGCTGACGGTCAACTTGTGACGACCCTTAGCGCGACGGCGGGCCAGCAGCTTGCGGCCGTTCTTGGTAGACATACGGGAGCGGAAGCCGTGCTTGTTAACGCGCTTACGCTTGGAGGGCTGAAATGTCCTTTTCATGGTATTTATTTTTGGAGGCGCTCGAAGGCAGGCCGGTGGTCTTGCAAAAGTCGGGCAAAGGTAAGGCTTTGGCGCTTAACCTACAAACCTCCGTTTCAATTTAATATCGCCGGCCTTTGCTCCTTACCTTGTCAGCCTAACTCTTAGGCATGATCCGTACCGTCCTGGTTGCCTGGCTTGGCATGTTGTTGTTTACCTGCGGCCTCGGTGCGCAGCACGGTATGTCTCGCGTTCAGTTCGCCAAACTTCCCCTCCTGAGCCTGCCGGCGCTCAATAACGATAGCCTCCTGGCGGTCGAGTTGCCACGCCGCAAACCGGGCCGGCCCCAGACCTTCGCGGTCAATCTGCCGGTTCACCTTACCCCCCGGGATCACGGGCGCTGGACCCAGGCCGCCGACCACCACCTTTGGCGGATGCGCGTCCAGAGCAAGGGGGCCAAGTCAATCAATTTAGGCTTTTCCCGCTTCGTGCTTCCCCCGGGTGCCGCCCTCTACCTGACGAATGAGACCCAACGGTACGGTCCCTTCACGGCCACCGATAACGAAGACCACGCACAGCTGTGGACGCCCCTGCTGCGCGGCGACGAAGTGATGCTGGAACTCGAAGTTCCCCTGCGGCAAAAAGACGCCGTCGAACTGGTGCTTTCCACCGTCAATCACGATTTCGAGGGAGCGATCGATCTGCTTTCCGGGGATTGCCATATCGATGTATCCTGCGGAGCGGCCGATGGGTACCCCAGGGTAGACAAGTACCGGGACGTCATCCGCAGCGTGGCCGCCTACACGTTGGAAGGCCGGGCAAAGTGTACCGGCTTCCTGATCAACAATAGCAATCAGGACGGAAGACCCCTGTTCCTCACCGCCAACCACTGCGGGGTAGACGAAGAGACCGCCCCAACAATGGTCACCTACTGGAACTTCGAAAATGATACCTGCCGGCCCCCCGGAAGCGCGGCCAGCGGTGCGGAAGGGAACGGCCGACTGGAGGTATTTAACACGGGCGCCCGACTTCTGGCCAGCCATTCCGGTACGGACATGACCCTGGTCGAACTCGACGAATCCGTCAATCCGCGAGCGAGAGCTTACTTCGCGGGTTGGAATGCACGCAACCAACTGCCGACGGGCGGCGTCTTCACCGTCCATCACCCCAATCTTGACGAGAAGCGCATTTCCTTTTCCAACCAATCCATCTCCCGTTCTACCATCGTGGGTGAGGAGACGGCGACGGGGAGGTTCTTGCGGGTGCCGAGCTGGGACGAAGGCTCCACCGAAGGCGGCTCGTCCGGAGCCCCCCTGTTCGATGCCGATGGCCGGGTTCGCGGGCAACTTTTCGGCGGGCGGGCCTCCTGCTCCACGGAAGGGGAAGACATGTTTGGTTGGTTGTACGCCAGTTGGAACGGTGGCGGCTCACCCGATTCCCGGCTCATGGACTGGCTCGACCCCTGTGGTACCACAAACGAAAGCCTTCGCGGCCTCGATCAGGCCGCCCTGAACACGAGGCTTGTCTCCACCCGCGGCTGCGATCAGATTTGTGCCGGAGGGAAAAGTACCTTCGAGTTCACCCTTGGAAATGCTTTTCCGAATGCCTCGACCCTTTCCGTAGCCGCCGATCCGGCCCTGACCATCGACGTGCCGGAAACTGTGGACGGAGGGGGAAGTTTCTCCCTTTCCGTAGACGCCCAGCCGTCCGCGGCCGGGACCTATAGCATCGAAGTAGTTGCCCGCGGCGACGAGCAGGAGGATGCGCTCACCGTGACGCTGCAGGTAACGGAGGAAACACCGCCGGCCATAATCGCCCTGCGCCCCGGAAACAATGCTTCCGGCATCGACCCCTTCGTGGAGCTTGAGTGGCAGGAAGAAGCCGGTGCGGAGAGTTACGATCTGCAGTATTCACTCACGCCCGACTTCAGCGCCGTCGTGGCTGATCTGACACAGCTGATCACAACGACCTACAGTCCGGATTTTCCGATGCCCGGGGATACCCGCTACTTCTGGCGCGTCCGTGCGCGCAACGCCTGCGGTGCCGGTTCGTGGTCGGCCGTGCGCGCGTTTACAACCGATACCCGGACGTGTCTGCTCAATCGCGGAAAGTCGCTCCCCATTCCTATCCTGGCTCCTAATCCTTCGGAAGTAGTGGCCGAACTGGAGATCACCGACGACATCACGCCCATCAGCCTGGAAG
>JBASAV010000647.1:0-10467 GCA_049650785.1 Lewinella sp.
GATATTCTTGAAACCTACCTGGAAAAGATCCCGGAGATCGATCTCATTGCCAAATGCGACAATGCCTTTGAGGCTAATGAGGTCCTTAAGAAAGAGGATGTCGACCTGATGTTTCTCGATATCAATATGCCGCAGCTGACCGGTACGGACTTCCTGCGCGGGCTGACCGATCCGCCGGTGACCATCTTCACCACGGCTTACCCCAACTATGCCCTGGACGGTTTTGAATTGAATGCGCTCGACTACCTGGTCAAGCCCATCAGTACCGATCGCTTTCTCCAGGCCTGCAACCGCGCCGTCGAGCAAGCCGAGCTGAAACAGAAGGCCAAGGCTATGCCCGTACAGGACGGCGGCCCCGGCTACTTCTTCGTCAAGGCCGACAAAAAACTCGTCCGGGTCAATCTGGAAGACATCGTCTACATCGAAGGGTTGAAAGACTACGTCATCATCCGCCTGCCCAATGACCGCGTTATCACCCTCCAGACCATGAAGAGCCTGGAAGACAAGCTCCCCACCGCCGACTTTCAGCGCATTCACCGCAGCTACATCGTCAACCTCACCCGCATCGAAGCCCTCCAGGGTAATATGGTCGAGGTGATGGAAAAGGGTAAGGTGACGACGCTACCCGTAGGTAAGAGTTACCGGGAAATTTTGGCGGAACGGATTGATAAGCTGAAGCTTTAGCGCGGGGCGCTTTCGCTTTAGTGTCGGCTGCGCGTTCGTGGTCGCTGCGCTCCATTGTAGCCTTCGGCTGTTAGTCACGCACTCCCCTAACCGGCACTAACGCGAAGCGACACTAAACCGAAGGCAAACCAAAGCGAAGCGATACTAAGCCGAAGGCACACTCGCGAAGCGATACTAAGCCGAAGGCAAACTAACGCGAAGCGCCCACTAAAATCCTGCCTCCGGCAGAATTCCCCCCAAACTCAGGAGCATACATACATTCCACCCGGCCCAGGCCATTGCTGAAGCTACCAGCATAGGTGGTGAAAAGATCGTACTCGAGGGTGTAGGTACCCTTGGGCAGGTCGCTGATGAAGAAGTTGGTGGCCAGGTCGCCCGGAGCGAAGTAGTAGCCCAATCCGTTTTCGTTGGTATAGGTAGAGAGGGCATCTACAGGCTCGAAGGTGGCGGCACGGCGGTCCTTAACGTGGACGTAGTCCATGTCGCGGTCGCTAGTGACGGTCAGGCGGACGGTGATGCGGTCGCCGGGTTTCAGACTAGCATCTTCGGCCAGGGGTTCGAGGCGGTCACCGGTGCGGCGGAAGAGTTCGCGTTGCAGGGTGAGGGGACCATTATTGCTTTCTTCGACCTCTTGTGCCACCTCGGTGTATTGCCAGTAAATTCCTCCCCAGACCAGGTCATTACCCGAGTTGCTGACGCGGACACGGGCAAGATCCTTGTTGACCTCGTCGGCGGGTAGCCGAAGGGAAAATTCGCCGGTAGCGGCTTCCGGGTTTTCCTGTAGGGCCGCTATACGGTCGCTAAGGTCACCGGAGGCGTCCGGCCAGGTGGCCTGCATAGGTGCCGTGGCCTTTTCCACGGTATAGTTGCCTTCGACATGTAGAAGAGCGTAGACGGCCGCGGCGGTAGACTTGGTAGTCGGCCAGGCGTTGGTACGCTTGTTGGTCAGCAGCCAGAGCCGCATGTCATCCAGCTCTTCGGCTTGGGGATCGATGGTCCGGAAGGCTTCCAGCAGGCGGGTGTGGGTCTCGATGGGCAGATTATTCCAGCGGAAGCCGCGCTCGTACTTCCAGTACATCCCGAATTCATCGGCGTGGATGGCGCGTTCGCGCAGGCTTTCCAGAATCATGACTGCTACCTGGTTATCGGTGGCATCGCCGGTCAGCGCAATCAGGGCCTGTTCGTACAGTCCGTAATCAGTCCAGGTGGCGAAGGCGCGATCGCGGAAGAAGGTCAGCGCCTTAGTAGCCTTTTCGCCGCTATCGCCGAAGCGGCTCCGGGCGTAGAGGTAGTGGACCTGTAACGGGCTGGGCTGGTAGCTATCGCGGAGTTCTACCGAATCCTTCGTTTCGCCGAACAGCCGGTCGTAGTCCTCCTGCATCGCACCGTCGAGAAAGCGGATGGCGGCATCGGTGATGCGCTGCACGGTCGACTCCTGCTCTTCGCCGATCACGTCAAGCTCCCGCATCCGACCAAAGGTCTCCAGGACATACTGCGTCATGTAAGGGTTGGACGGGCCGCCGGGGAACCAGCTGTACGAGCCGTCGCTCTCCTGGCGGGCGGCTAGCTTAGCCAGGGCCTGCTTTTGCTCTTTGGCTAGTCGCTGGAGCTGGAAGAGATCGGCGATTCGGGCACGTTGCTCCGTTTCGGACTGGGCTTCCCGCACCCAGGGGGTTTCGGTGAGCAGGGCTGCTTTCAGGTCCTGATTCTGTTCGAGTTCGCTCAGCAGGGCGCTGCTGTCGGCCTGCCACTTCCGAAATACCTGCTCCAGTACCGGTTTGGTAGATACCGTAGTGTAGGCCAATTGATTAGCGAAGTAACGGTTAGCGAGTTGCTCGGTGCAGTCGTAGGGATACTCCATCAGGTAAGGCAGCGCCTTCAGGGCCAGCCACGCGGGGTTGGTCGTCGCTTCGAAGGTGTAGCTGACGTGCTCGAGGGTCTCGCTGTCGTAGTTGGTCAGCAGGGGCAGCTCAACGGTCTTGGTATCGTTGCGGCGGAGGTAGAAGGGTACCCGGGCGGTGATGAGGGTGCGGTCGCTGAGAACCGGAATGACGTTCTCCTCCCCGTCGCTGAAATTTTTGCTGCGGGCGATGATGCGGTAACCGATCGGTCCGTCCAGGGCCTTTCCCTCCGGCACGAAGAGACGGAAGCGGGCGGTAGCGGATCCACGGGCGGTAAGGGCCAGCGGTTGGATGGACAGCGTTTCTACCTGCGCGCCGTCGCCCGAAAATTCACTCAGGGAAATGACCTGATCGGTACGCGGGTCGAAGAGCTCCAGTTCAACGGTCGTTTCCATGGCCTCCTCGGTCGTATTGGAAACGCGGGCGGTCAGCTCGATGCGGTCGCCCTCCCGCAGGAAACGGGGCACGTTGGGCAGTACCATCAGTTCCTTCTGGGTGACGATCTCCCGCTCGGAAATCACGTAGCGCAGTGCCTTGTCGTGACTGAACAGGCGGAATTTCCAGGCGGTCAACGCCTCGGGGCTGGTGAAGCTGATGCGTAGGGCACCGTTTTCGCTGGCGGTCAGCTCCGGAAGCCAGAAGGCAGTCTCCTGGAGATTGGTGCGGATGTTCACGGGCTCAGCTTCTTGCGTATCATCCGACTCGGCGGTCGGGGGCGGTGGAGGCATAGCGGCTCGGGGGGCCTCCATGCTCCCTGCGGCCGCGTCGTTCATAGCAACTTCCTCCTCCACCGCATCAAACCGCTGGACGGCACTTGCCCGCATTTGAACGCCCATCACTTTACCCTGCAGCATTAGTGATAAGTTGCCCATGGCGGGTAGTAGCAATTCGGGGAGGTTAGGAACCGTATCAGTTACCGGGTCAATCAATCGTCCGTAAGGACGTCCATAGGCACTGCCGAAACTACCCTCCTCCATTAATGACGGACCGCCGTAAAACTGCGGGTAGGGAGAAAAGGCCCATCCCTGGTCCGTGTAGAGTTGGTCCAGGCTGGCGTCGTACATGGTAGCCAGCGCGGCCGCGGCGGCGGGCTCGTCGTCCGGGGTGCGGAGTTCGATGGTCCACTGCTCGGGCTCGCCGGGGCGCAGTCGGTCGCGGAAGGTAGAATAGGTGACTTCTAGCTTTTTATCGTCCCAGGGTAGCTCCAGCTGGCGGCGCTCGTTGAAGATGCGGTTCAGGCGGATAAAACCCACCTCAAAGAATAGCCCCCCCCGATCGTCGTCCGTCGGCGTGTAGGTAAAGGTCAGGCTACCATCCGAATCGTCTCGCTGAAGTTCGACCCCCCGACGGCTCTGCCACTGGCTGAGTACGAGCGGGAGATCGAGAGCGGAGATCAGGCGGTAAGTCAGCTCCTCCCCCACCCGCACGGAGTCATTAAGCCGGTCGAGTTGGTACATCGTACCGGCGGGCAGTTCGGCGGCATCCGCATCGTATACGCTGAAGGTCGCCGGTTGCCCCGCCGTTCCGTCGGGATAGCTCCACTCGATGCGGTAGTGGCCTACAGAATAGTTTGCGGCGGTGCGCAGGATATCCGTTTCCCCGTTAATCGTCATCCTTTCCTCGAAAACCGGATCCCCGGCAACGGGCCATTCACTCAATTCCGGAACCGGGGCGTAGGCCAGGTAGGGGAAGTTCCGTTCGAAGGCGCTTTCGTTAATCACCGGCCGGTCGGGCATTTCCCAGAGTCGTTCCAGCAGGGCGGCGTTGGGCTTGGTGACGGGCACGATGCGAACGGTGATCTGCACAGGCTCATCGCCGTCACTCAGTACGTTCAGGGTGAGGCTGTCTCCCCGGTCGACGCTTTCCCGTTCCGACGTAACGGCGATGGCGGGTCGCTCCCCGCGCAGCGCGATGGTGGTCGTTGCTTCGTGACTTTCCCCGGTGGGATCGGTCACGTCCGCCTCGACGACGAAGCGGTAGCGACGGTAGCCGGGGGCCTGCAGGTTCGCGGGTACGGTGAAATTGACGGTGAAGGTGCCGTCCTCCCCGGTTTCGGTCGTTCCGCTGGTGAGGAGTTCCCGCTCGCTACCACCACCGTCGCCACGGAAGAAATAGAACACCCAGCGCACCTCTTCCAGGTACACCCGGTAGCTGACCTGCCCCTCGGCGACCGGCGGACCGGCGTAGGTCAGGGCGGTTCCTTCGACGGTGACTTCCTCGCCGGCCGGGGCGCTATCGGGCCCTTCGAGGGTGACTTCGAAGCGGGGGCGTTTGTACTCCTCCACCCGGAAGCTGACGCTACCGTTGTCGGTTTGTACGGTGAATTCCCCGGTCAGGCCACCGTCCGGCAGCTCGAAATCCAGGCTGAAGCGACCAAAGGCATCGGAGGTTGCTTCCTGGCGGCTTACTTCCTGGTAGTTGGCATCGCGCAGGGTGATGGTGACCCGATCGTTCGGTAAAATGCTGGGCATGCCGTCCCGATCCTGACGGTAGCGTAGACCGTATAAATGGACCGTCTGCCCGGGGCGGTAGATCGGCCGGTCGGTCAGCAGGGTGGTGTAGTCGGTGGCGCTTCGGCTCCCTTCGTTACGGTTGTAGTGGTACTGGTTGGTGACCAGCCGATCGTTACCGTCGGGGCGGGTGAAAATGAGCTGGTAATTCACGTAGCGGTCGCTACCCGGCAGCTGGAAGGTGCCGTTCTCATCGGTCCGGCGAGTACCGGCATCCTGGTAATTTCCCCGCCGGTTCTCCCGGCGCAGGGTGACTTCCACGTCGGTAAGGGCTTGCCCGGTGACGCGATCGGTCACCTGCATAAAGTCACTATTCGCCTCATTAATTTTGAGCACCGCAATATTCGTGACCTGGAAATCGACTACGCTGAAGACGGTTTCATCTCCCGCAAGGTCTTCGCGGTCCGAGATCACCAGCCGGTACCCACCGGCGGGCAGGGGGTCGAGGTCAAATTCCGTGCGGTGGGGGCTATAGTCATCATTTGTCTGCAGGCCCTGGTTTCCACGGGCTACCTCTTCCAGGCCGGCCAATTCTTCCAGCAGCCTTTCGGTCCGGTAGCGGGGTTGCTGGCCGTCCGCCGGATCCATGGCGTAGACCCGGTAGTACACCCGGTCTACATTTCGGTATCCGAGGCCCACCAGCAGGTGCTCGCGTAAGGGATAGAATAAGTGCGTTTCGGCATTCAGGCTGCGCTGCCGGATTCGGGCCCGGAGTTGGGCGGCGCGGGCGGCGGCAACGGGATCTCCCTCGCTGATCTCATCCAACAAGGCCAGAGCACGTACCCGGGGCCGTTCCCCAAGTGTTTCATTGTCCCGGTCCAGCAGTTGGGCCATTTCCACCAGAATACGGTCGCGGGTAGCGACGCCTTCATAACTGGCGTACATCCGTTCCAGGGCGGTAAAGTAGGTGCTGTCGGCAGCACCCAGCTGATATACGAACTGCATCCGTTGCAGGTCGGCTTGGAGAAGTGCCGGTCCGCCTGCATCCAGGTGGTAGGTGATCCACTGCTGAAAAATGGACAGGTTTTTAGGGGTACCCTTGCGCAGATCGTAGTTGAGGGTCAGGTCGATGGTGGCGAAGGCCTCCGCCGGAACCAGCAAAGATTCCGGGTTCACGGGTCGGTCGTCGGTGAGGGAGCCCAGCGAGCTACCGAGTACGTTCGTGGCCCGAGCCACGATCAGGTCGTAGAGAGTGGGCAGTTCGGCCGTTCGGCTTTCGCCCCCCTTGATCAGGCCGGGAATGTCTGAAAGCGGGGTGCGGTTATCGAGCGTGAGTTCCAGTGCCCGGTAGATACTGCGCTGGCTGAGGAATAGCAACTGGTCCATCCCGTAGTCAGCCAACGGTAGGCTATCCGGCACGGCTGCTTCGCCTGCAGTGGTCAGATCACTCAGTCGGTAGCTGTTTCGCTCGGCGTACTGGTGGTAGGTTTCACCAAGCAGGAGGTGAGCCAGGGCGGTGTAGACCTCCAGATCCGGATACGCGATCACGGCCTCCCGTAACAGGGCTATGGCAGCCTGCTCCCCGTTTTCCTCGAGAGATTGGACGAAGCTAATGCGGTAGGCCAGGGTTCGGGCCATGTGATCCTGGCGCCTATCGGCGAGGGCTTCGGCGAATAGCTCTTCGGCGGCGGAGAGGGCGCTGCGGTATTTTCCCTGCTGACTCAGCGATTCAATATTAGCGTAGGCATCGTCGTACTGGGCCATGAGGGATCCCGTGAGGAAGGCGAAAAGTAAGAGAAGGAAGGGGCGCATAGGATAAAGCTTAGATGGCGTAACACTCCATTGATGCCGGAGTTAACCGGAGTGCACATAGCTTTCCCGTTAAGAATCTGTGAAAGGATTCCTGATGCGTATTTCCTGCGCTCCGCCGCCCCTACTTAACTACCCGCAGGGAAGTCCTCGAAGTGGCACTGGTGAGTACGATCGTATAGGTTCCGGAGGGCCAAGCTGAACTGCTCAGCCTGCGATGGGTACCGGCAGCCAGCGTGGCGGAGAGTAGGCGACGACCGTCGGTGGAGTAGACCTCGGCCCGGACGTTCTCGTCGATCAATTCCGGCGGGGCGGTCAGGGTGACCAGATCGGTGATCGGATTCGGAGCGACAGTCCACGGCAGGGAATGGTTGGAATTATCGCGTACGCCAGTGCTTAACGGCTGATTGGCGGGATGAATGAAAAATTCACTGAATGAATTGACCTCCACCTGGATGAACCCCCCGAAGCCGTACTCCCTGGCGTAATTGAAGATAACGGGCTCCCCTGCTCCGGGATAGGCGGCGGAACACACCGTGGAGGAGACTTTGGTGATGGCCAGCAGATTGTCATCGGAGATCACGCCGGTGTCGAGTACGGATTGCAGGTCAGCCTCAGAGAGAAATAATCGGACAGCCAGGGTATCGGTTGGCTGGTTTTCTGGTACGATACTGATGTTGCGGTTCAGGTAGACGGCACCCGAACCGGCATCTTCGCGCTCGGGACCATCGTAATCGAAGAAACTGACGGTTACCTCCCCAAGGGGCTGCGTATTCTCGATACTAGCTACGATGCCGGTAGGGGTACGGATATCGATAAACTCTCCCGGCTCCCCGGTGCCGTCGAAAAATACGGGATCGGCTGCCGTACAACCGTCCCCTTCGGCAATGCGTAGGTCCTGTTCGGTGGCACATATCTCAAATTCGGCGTAAGTGCCCGGATCGTTGGTGTAAAAGCGAAGTTCTACGGAATCTTCCAGATTGCTCCACGGTAATGAATATCCGCCTTCGTTGTAATATGCGGTGTTCAAGCAGGCACTATCCCCCCTTTCCGGGCTAGCTCCCAACGTTTGAACGTAAACGCCGTTGCTGGTACCCCCGGTCTGGGAAATTCGAATGCTGTTAAAAGGGCTCGAAAATTTAAATTTATATCAGACATCTTCCTCATCTTCGAGGATACACTCGTCCGGATTTGTATTGACCGTGGCCATACAGGTGGTACCGGTAATGGGGGTGCACTGATCTACCTCGGTGGTGATTTCAATAGCGTTCGCACGTAGGTCGTTGGGCGGGACCATACTTGAAAGGGTGGTGAAGAACAGCGTATCGCTATCCCGGGAGGTTTCCGATCCACAAGCGGCCCGCCCGACCAGCGCGTACCGCCCGCCGGGTTGGAGGCCAGCCAACTTGAAGGTTCTGGAAACCTCCGTGATGGTGCTATCCAGACGAAGATCTTCCCCATCTTCGGTTTTCCGAATCAGGGTGAGTAATTGGTTATCCACCGGTCCGAGCAGCCAGATGCTGTCGTTTTCGATGGTGACGGAGGTCATGTCTTTGCTGACGAAGGTGAGCGTTGGGGGGAGACATTGGCCGGCCAGCGCGGCGGCCAATAGCAAGCAGGCGGCTAGCAAGGTGGAGGAAAGCCCCTTCATGGTGAGTGTTTCCCATAAGTTAGGAAGATTTGGAGAGGCTTTGCCGATTCTGCTCGGCGTCTTGTCAATTTGCCTATAATTAAAAGATGCCAACCGGGGCTGTCGATAGACGGACCGGATCAAATCGGCCGGCAGACCCGGTAACTCCGCGATGAACTGCGAACCATATACGCTGCAAACTCATTTAAAAAATATTTTCGCTTGCTCATATATAGGCAAGTTCACCCCCATTTCGTTAATCTGGTGGCTATTGGAATTTGGTATTTCCCCAATCAACGATACCTTAGGCGTTCTGAACTGCCCTAGTTAAAAAGGAAAAAACAGCTTAGCTGCTTTTTTCCGCGACTAATTTAACCACCACTGTCGGCTCTGGATCCTTTGGTCCGGCCGATGATTTGTTTCGGATTTGCAGCCCGGAGCACTGTTACACTTGCGCCAATGCATGATTTTCTGCTCCGCCGAAGAGCCAGTTTAGATCCCGCCCGTTTTCAGGGTTGGGGGCTTCGGCGCACGTACTTCGAGGGTTGGTACTTTAAGGTAGTTATTCCGGCGGAAGACTTTGCCTTTGCCTTCATTCCCGGTATCAGTTTTGACGGAGCGGGCAGGGGGCACAGTTTTCTCCAGGTGCTGGACGGGGCGCGGGCAACCTCCACCTATCATGAATATACCATCCACGATTTCCGCCCTGCGGCAGATAGGTTCAGTTTACAAGTTGGCCCTCACGAATTCGGCACCGATCGGCTGTGCATCGATCTGCCGGATCTCGATCTGGACCTCTACTTCACGGCCCTGCATCCCTGGCGGCGGCGGCCGTTTGCTCCGGGGGTGATGGGCTGGTATGGCTTCGTACCAGGCATGCAGTGCTACCACGGCCTGGTCAGTATGCACCACCGGATGCAGGGGACGATCAACTTACGGGGGTGCCCGGTGGACCCTACCTCCGCCGTAGGCTACACGGAAAAAGATTGGGGCAGCGGATTTCCCGACGCCTGGATATGGGGGCAGAGTAATCACCTCTCCGGCACGGACGCCCCGGCCAGTTTGATGTTCAGCGTGGCCAGTATCCCCTGGCTGGGAAACAGTTTTCGGGGCTTTCTCTGTACGCTACTGCTGGAGGGGACCGTCTATACCTTCACGACCTGGACGGGGGCAGGGGTGGCAGTTGATATGGACAGCAATGGGGAAACCGTGACCATGGCCTTTACCGACCCGCGCCACAGACTGACTATAGTCGGTCAACCCGCCCCCGGTGGCGACCTGGCCAGCCCGATCGGCGGGTCCATGACCGGCAAGATCAACGAGAGCCTGCGGGCCGAACTTACCGTCCGGCTGGAGCGTAATGGTCAGTGTATTTACGACGGCACGGCCTGCTGGGCGGGACTGGAAGTCAGCGCGAACGCCCGTGAGGAGTTGATCTAACGGGGCTATTTCATTACCCGAACGGACGTGCGTTGGTCACCGCCCGTCAGTACCAATACGTACGTACCCCTGCGCCAAGCTCGTGTATCGATGTCGTGGTGGCTAGCCGATGGCAGCACGCGATATAGTACCCGACGGCCCAGGGCATCGATGGCTTCGGCGGTGATGGTTTCACCGACCAGGCTTGGGGGAGGGGTTAGCCTTAATCGATCGACCACCGGATTAGGGGCTACGCCCCAGGGGTCGGCTTGTCGTCCGTTTTCGGTTACCGCCGTGGTATTCTCCAGTGGTTCGGATACGGAGTGGAAGAAAAACTCGCTGAAATTGGTTACGCCAACGTCCACGTAATAGCCGCTGCCGTAAGTCCCCACGCCCCTCAGCGTAACGGACTCTCCCCCACCCGGATAGATAGACGAGCAAACCGCCCCGGGTACTTTCGTGACGTTCAGATTCTCGAAGGAGGACAGGGCTCCGGCACTGAGAAGCTCGTTCACCTCAGACTCACTCAGGTAAAGTCTTACGTTCACCGTGTCGCTGGGCTGCACAGTAGGCA